>NZ_JAVJRX010000039.1:0-29464 GCF_040219735.1 Coleofasciculus sp. G1-WW12-02
AGCTCAAGTCGAGATAACTGATGAAACAATAAAACGTGACCTGATTGACTTAATCGAAACAATCATCGTTTATAAATTACCGCAAAAAAGCCGAGAGGAGATAGAAGCCATGTTAGGATTAAGTGAACTTAAACAAACCAAGGTTTATCAGGAAGCCAAGCAAGAAGGGTTAGTAGAAGGTGAACAACGAGGAGAACAACGAGGCAAACTCAAAGCCAAGTTAGAGGCTATCCCACGCATGATGGAGTTAGGTTTGAGTGTGGAGATGATTGCGGAGGGGTTGGATTTGTCGGTAGAAGTGGTTCAACAAGTAGCGCCATCATTTGCTCAACAGAATGTTATGGCGTTTATTGAACTTTTAAATCATCGCCGTTCGCTTTTTTCGCCTCAAGACTTAGCGGAGTTGGTGGAGTTAATTGAACCTTTACCGGATAAAATAGAAACGCTATCTGATGCGATCGCACAATGGTGTAAGCAGGATGCCCATTCCCTACAACGTCAGGCTTGGCGTGATTGTCTGTCTGGTAAGCTGGCGGCGACGGTGGAGGAATGGTTGGCTCAAAATCTGGAAACACTGGAAACCTTTGAGCTTTCGGTTAATAAAGCTATCTTACAGCAGGCGATTTCAGGAGAGAATTCTAATTAGCGATCGCACTATTTTTGCAAGGGCTACATGGGTACGGTTTTTGAGGGATTGAGCGCTCAAACTACTACGGGATAAGGCTTGACGCTGGGTGTAGTACATCCGCACGGGGGGAACCAGAAATTAATCAAAGTCCCCCTTTTGAAGGGGGATTTAGGGGGATCTAAACTTTGGGCGCTAGTCATACAAAGTCTTAAGTTGACACCAATGGGGAAACCCCTACTCCACCGCTTCAACAGACATAGAGACAGGAGATGCATCTGGCAAATAGGTTTTTTCCACAACTGGGGTACACCCCAACCACTGTACCGACAACTTAGCAAACTGCTGCGGACAACCACTGACACAAAATCGCGTCGGTAGCGGTGGTGAACTATTTTTTAATCCCATTAAATCAAGCTCTTGCGCCGCCGCCGCCACCACATGTTCAGCCGGATCAATCAATTGTACAGACGCGGGTAAAATTTGTCGCAATACAGGCGCTAACAACGGATAATGGGTACACCCATAAATCAACGTATCAATTCGCTGCTGGAGTAATGGCGTCAGATACTGGGACGCGATTTCAGAGGTATAGGGCTCGTATAAACGATTTTGCTCAACTAAAGGGACAAACTCTGGACAGCCGACTTGCCAAACTTGAGCCGTGGGTTCGACTTCCAACAAAGCACGTCGATAGGCATTACTCGCCGCCGTCGCGGGGGTAGCAATCACGCCAATCCGACGCCCTACTTGTACAGCGGCGCGAGAACCGGGCAGAATCAATCCCAGAATCGGTAGTTGAAAATCGCGCCGTAAGCTGTCTAGGGCTAAGGCGTCACTGGTGTTACAAGCCAGAACCACCATTTTCACGTCTTGCTGTACCATCCAAGTGAGAATCTCGTGACCAAACTGCACGATTTCCCTAGCCGAGCGGGTTCCATAAGGGAGTCGAGCTGTATCGGCAAAATAAAGAATCGATTCATTGGGAAGTTGTCGATAGAGTTCTCTGAGAACGGTGAGTCCCCCAACACCACTGTCAAATACACCAATATGACGGCGCTGTGCGTCTCCCCTTGAGGTCAAAATCGGGTCATTTGTCATTCGTCACTTGTCTTTTGTCAAAGAATTCTCGCACTCAGCAAAGGCGGTTATTGAAAACCCTGATAACACTCCTGTTAAAAATTCTGCTGAATGTACTGAAGGATACCACGAGCGATCGCCTGTGCCATCTGGCTACGATGATTTGGATCATTTAATTTCGCCGCATCATCTCGACCGGTGACAAAACCCACTTCCACCAAAACTGCTGGCATTGAGCTTTTTCTGAGGACATAAAACCGGGCGTTGCGAACCCCCCGATTCTGAACCGGAACCGTCTGTAAAATGTTGTTGTGAATCGTCTGGGCAAGACGTTGACCACTGGAGAAATAATAAGTTTCCAATCCATTGACATCCGGTCGGCTGAGACTGATGGCATTCGCATGAATACTGACAAATAGATTAGCATTGATTCGCTCTGCCATGGTCACACGGGGAGCTAGATCCACGAAATAATCACTATTGCGCGTCAGTACGGCTTGCACACCCTGCTTTTCCAATAAAGCTGCCACCTCTTGGGCAATGGGTAAAATCACGTCCTTTTCCCGTAATCCGCCAATGCCAACGGCTCCAGGATCTTTACCGCCATGTCCCGGATCAACCATAACCACCACCCGACTATTGGGAACCGTGGGCAATGAGGTTGGGGGTGTGGATGAACTCGGCGGTGGTACCCGAATCGATTCAGGGGAAGGTAATGTTGCTTGTCTTTGTTGTACAGGTAGCGCCAACAGGCGATCGCTGATTTGGTTAAGGCTGCCAATCTGAGTTCCCGAACTTGGCTGCACCAAAATTACCACCGTGCTGGAGTCTTGCTGGCGCAGCAATACCCGTGATAGGGGACTATTGGCATTAAGCTGAGGTCCTCTAACCTGATCCGCTAATTGAGCATCTGGGATAGTAATCCGATAAGCATTATTATTCGCGTCCCAACGACTTGTGGCTCTGATGCTCCGATCCGCTTGAATCAAAAGTTGAGTCTGATTGTTTCCCAGTTCAACCGACTGAATCATTGCCAGTTGATTGATACTGGCTCGTTGGTTCGAGTTTCCCGATCGCGAGGGATAAGAGACTAAGACATTACCTGAAGCATTAGAGCGATTCTCTAAACTCGATGCCGAGGTACCTCTAGGGATAACCACAATCCCGCCGACATCGCTGTATAGTGCCTGCCAATCTGGACTATCTCGGTTCACATTTAACGTGATCCGAGCCAAAGGCGGTGAATTTTTGATCTGCTGGAATTGGATTTGGCTGACGCCGTAGCGATTAACGTCCAACTTTTGCTCAGCCAGACTCCGGGAGAGATTCAAACCCTCTACCTCAATATCGATCTGGCGGCGATCGCGACTCCGCTTCACCTTAATCTCATCCGGTGCTCTGTCATCGGTACGGATAAAAAATCCATTCCGAGTCACCTGAAAACTATCCACTTGTGTCGCCGATGTTTCCACCGTCACCGTTGTTGGTGGACTCGGTTGGGGAGATTGGCGATTGGGGACATTAGTTACTGGGGGCGGTAGACTGGGCGCGGTTGATATTTGTTGAGGATTGGGTATATTGACCGTCCACTGAGTCGGCGAGATGCCTCTAAATTGCACCTGTTGGGGGTCAAGGGTATAACCAGGGGCTAATTCAACTACAATCCGAGTGGTTTGGTTTTCAAATTGCCCCACTCGGATTTCTTGAATCGCGCCCCCCACTCGTTGATTCACCGTCGGGCGTCCCAGTCTAGTTCCTGGCAAATCAATGACTAGCCGAGTCGGATCAGCAATCAGTTGCGCCCTCGGCTGAACTCCCTCATCGGTTGTAAATACCAACTGGTTTTGATCGCGGTCAAAACGCCAAAACAGAAGTTGACGAGCTTGTGCTGTCGATGTATAGAGAAAAACACTCAAAAAGCTGGAGAGTAGCAGTAGCCAGCGAAATCTCACAATTATTGCTCCTAACTTAAAGCTCGGTGCTGCATCAATACAGCATTTGGGTGGGTGGCTCTTAACTTAAGGTAGTTGCTGAGGTCAAAACCGAACTCATTGGGGTTGATTGAGTTTACCGCTAAATCCGGCAAGTCCAACTGCTGTAGTGGTTTCAACCCTGACTTAAGCAAATGTGCCTAATCCAAGATAGTTGATCGGCTGCTATAGACAGTCAGCTTTCTGGGACGTAGAGTAACCAATTTAAGTTTCAGAAAAAATAGTATAGTCCCTTTTCGGATGAACAATCCCAACTGCTCCCCCTGCTCCCCCTGCTTCCCCTGCTTCCCCTGCTTCCCCTGCTCCCCCTGCTTGTACAGATGAGAACTGGGGATGATTAAGTCATTCTGGTTTAGAATCTGACAAAGTTTCCACTGGCTCTGTTCCTGGGACAGTTTCGGGTTCTTTTAAGACTAATCGTAATAAGGGAGGAGCCACAAAGGTAGTTATAATCACCATCATGATAATCGCTGCCTCAGTTGCTGGGGAAAGCGCCCCACTGGCTGAACCGACTCCGGCAAAAACGAGTCCCACTTCGCCTCGAGGAATCATACCCACACCAATTGCCAGACGGTTAATACCGGGTTGACCAAAGACAGTAAAGCCTGTGATTACCTTACCGATAATCGCCACAACGATCAGGAACGCTGCCAAAATTAAGCCTTCCCGATTGCTGGGAACCGCTGGGTTGAGTACACTTAAATCCGTTTTGGCACCCACAACCACAAAGAAAATCGGGGTGAGGACATCGGCGACGGGTAACACCTGTTCCTCTAATTCGCGGCGTTTATCCGTTTCTGCCAAAATTAAGCCCGCTGCAAATGCGCCTAAAATAGCTTCGAGTTGAATCGCAGCGGCGATGTAAGACAGAATCGCGGCAAAAATTAGGGCGGTGAGTAATACCTGACCCCGTGTCTTCATTTCATCCACCAAGGCGACGAAGTAGGGACCAAGAAAGCGTCCCACTAAAATGGAACCGACTAAAAAGACACCCGCACTGATGATTAGATAAATAACATTCGCGATCGCGATTTCCCCGGTTTTTGCTAAACTCGCCACCACCGCTAGGATGATGATGCCTAAAACGTCGTCTAAAACCGCTGCACCAATGATAATTTGACCTTCTTTAGAACTCAGACTGCCGATTTCGGCTAAAACTTTGGCGGTAATCCCAATACTGGTAGCGGTTAGCGCCGCCCCCGCAAAAATTGCCGGTACTGCCGGAACGTCGAACAAGTAGGTCAAACCAGCGGTACCTGCGGCAAAGGGGGCAATTACCCCAACAATTGCCACGACTGCTGCTTGTGGACCGACTCGGATCAGTTCTTGCAGATCCGATTCCAATCCAATTTCAAACAGAAGAATCACCACACCCAGCTCGGCTAGAACCGAGATCACCTCACTCTGAGTCTGAAATACAGAATCAGCCGCCATTGGATTCAGACCGGCTGTGCGCTCCAGAAAGCTGACAATCATTGAGCTAGCGCTATCTGCCCCCGCTTCGGGAAAGACTAGCAGATGTAGTGCCGAGACTCCCACAACTACGCCACCGATAAGTTCCCCTAGTACAGGTGGCAAGTTTATCCGCGCACAAAGTTCGCCGCCTAATTTGCTAGCGAAGTAAATGACCACTAAACTCAGCAATACGCCGGCGAAGATTAATGAACTATTTTCGGCTTCGCTGGTGGTGGCTTCACTGGCTGCGGCTATCAGAGAGTGGTGTGCAGATAGCCAGGGAAAGCCAAAGGGGGGAGTTAGGGAACTCGCCCAGGCAGTTACATCAGCTATAGGTTGAGAAAAAATCATGGGTTCTATTCTACAGGGAACAGGGAACTCGGATGTGGGTATATATCAAACTAAAGGGTTACAAAAACTGTAACCCCAGAAATGATAATGCTCTATGGTGTCAAAGTGAAAGCTTAATCTATCTGTCTGTATTTGGAGGATTGACGAAATGACATATCTATGCTCCAGTTTCCTTAGTCAAAAACAGTTACAGGCGATGGCTGGGGTTTTGGGTTTCGTGATGCTCGCCTGGAGCAATCCCGCGATCGCGCAGGAACGACTACTACGAACCCTAACGGTTACAGGGCAAGGGATAGAGCGGATTCCCACAACCTTGACCCAAGTGCAGTTAGGGGTTGAGGTACAAGGAAAAACAGCAGCTCAGGTGCAACAAGAGGTGGCACGTAAGTCAGCGGCTGTGGTGGAGTTGCTGCGATCGCGCAATGTTGAACAACTCCAAACCACCAGCATCCAGCTCAACCCTGTCTATAGCTATGAGAACAACCAGCAAAGCCTGATCGGGTATTCCGCCAGTAACACGGTGAGCTTCCGGATTCCCACGGAACAGGCGGGAACGCTCTTGGATGATGCCGTTGCCGTCGGAGCTACCCGCATCGACTCCATTCGCTTTACCGCCCCTGAGAGTGCAGTCTCCACGGCTCAAAAACAAGCGCTACGGGAAGCCACTCAGGATGCCCAACAGCAAGCCGATGCGGTGTTAAATGCCTTGAACCTCACCCGTCAAGATATTGTTAACATTCAAATTAATGGTGCCACACCACCTCCACCCATGCCCATGCTGGACAGGGCGGAGTTCGTTGCCCAAAATGTGGCGACACCGATCATTGGTGGCGATCAAGAGGTACAGGCATCTGTCACACTGCAAATTAGCTACTAAAAATTAGAACTCTGTCTCGTTGTAGCTATTCACCGCGTTGGGGTCATTATCTCGTTTGGAACCTAATAACTCCATTCGATCCACCCGGATTACGGGCTTGTGGTAGTTGTGACCATCCCTTGTCGTTAAGGGATCAATCTTCAGCACCCCTTGAACCCCAATCAAACTCCCCTTACGCACGTAGTTAGCTGCCACTTCCGCTGTCTTACCCCAAAGCTCTAGATTGAACCAGTCAGGCTTATCACTGTTGCGGCTGCGACGATCCACCGCCAGTGATAATGTACATAAAACACTGCCCGACTCAAAATACCTGACATCTGGGTCTGCACCCACCCGACCAACCAAATTAACCACATTGAGACTCATTTTTTTAGTACCCTTGTACTTATGCAAATCAGTTTAGCGAATTTATGCCGTTTTCCACAATCCCTAAAGCCGGACTGGAGGCACGCCAATTGCAGTTACTCACGCTCTAGGGGTGAACTATACTTTCTCCGGATCAGCAATTTTGCCGTCTGAATGATACTTTCAGCTTGGTTTTCAACAATTAATAGGGATGACTTGCTCAACTTCACTAGACTCAGCCAAAAAAACGTAATAGAATCCACCTCGGTTACAGTTCAGATACTTTGTTTGTTATACACAGAAACATTCGACTTTGGGGGCTTATAAACGAGTGGGTATTTTCAGTCGCTTTTCCCTATCCCGGGACATGGGTATCGATTTAGGTACTGCTAATACTTTAGTATATGTATCTGGCAAAGGCATTGTACTCCAAGAGCCTTCTGTCGTCGCCATGGACCAAGATGAAAAAGTGCCACTAGCGGTGGGAGAGGACGCCAAAAAAATGCTGGGCAGAACTCCAGGTAACGTGGTCGCCCTGCGTCCTCTACGCGATGGTGTGATTGCCGACTTCGATACCGCCGAACTAATGCTCAAGCATTTTATCCGGCGAGTGCACGAAGGGCGTACTTTAGTTCAACCCCGAATCGTCATTGGTATTCCCAGTGGTGTAACCGGTGTGGAACGGCGGGCAGTCATGGAAGCCGCATCTCAAGCCGGTGCTAGAGATGTTTACTTGATTGATGAGCCAGTTGCTGCCGCCATTGGTGCGGGGCTGCCAGTGGCAGAGCCAACGGGTAATATGATTATCGATATCGGTGGTGGTACTACAGAAGTGGCGGTGCTAAGTTTACAAGGTACCGTTTTGAGTGAATCTGTACGGATTGCTGGTGATGAACTGAGTGAATCGATCACCCAGTACATGAAAAAAGTGCATAACCTGGTGATTGGGGAGCGAACCGCTGAAGAAATCAAAATTCAGATTGGCTCAGCCTACCCAACTCATGAAGACGATGATTTCTCTATGGAAGTACGGGGCTTACACTTGCTGTCTGGTTTACCGCGAACCGTGAGTATCAAAGGACCAGAAATTCGCGAAAGTATGTCCGAACCGCTTTCAGTCATCGTTGACGCGGTAAAACGTACCTTAGAGCGGACACCGCCAGAACTCGCTGCCGATATTATTGATCGAGGCATCATGTTAGCTGGTGGCGGTGCCTTACTAAAAGGGCTAGACACTTTGATTAGTCATGAAACGGGTATAGTGACTCATGTAGCTGCCGATCCGCTAAGCTGTGTGGTCTTAGGAACAGGTCGTGTTCTGGAGAATTTCAAACAGCTAGAACGGGTGTTTAGTGGGCGTTCTCGCCATATCTAAGATGATGGTATCAAAAGAGAGCAGCCTGGAGAAGGTTAGTTCACAAGCTGCATAAGTCGTTTACCTGCACTATTGCAACTCGATGCCATCAGCCGAAAGCTGAACGAATACGAGACAGGTTATGTACATATTGCGTCGTTGGTGGGACAAACATGGAGTCGCTGTTGTGGTGGGGGGACTAACTCTAAGCCTTGCCTGGTTCATTCGCCAAACTCAGGGGGCAGCTCTCTTTGAGGCTTATCAGTTATTAACCCATCCCTTACAATCAGAACCTACGCCAGAGGAGCGCCTGACAAATGCCAAAGTTCTGGAACTGCAACAGCGTCTAGTTGAACTCGAAAGCCAAAATCAAAAACTCAAAGAGCTGCTTGATTATTCTAAAACCCAACAACAGCAAGGAACTCTTGCCCCTATTATTGGGCGTAGTTCTGGTCACTGGTGGCAACATGTTACCTTGGGTCGAGGGAGTCGAGATGGGATTAAGGTTGATTCAATTGTTATGGCACCAGGCGGTTTAGTGGGTCAGATTGTCCATGTAACCCCCAATACAAGTCGTGTACTACTGATCAGCGACGCGACTAGCCGGGTCGGGGCTGTGATTAGCCGTAGCCGTAGCATGGGTTTTATTCGAGGACAAGGGTCACATCGGGCTGTGCTTCAGTTTTTTGACAAAGTACCCGATGTACGCAAGGGTGATGTGGTTTCAACATCACCGGTGAGTAAACTGTTTCCCGCTGGATTACCTTTAGGACGTGTCGAGTCGGTCAATCTCGATAAAAGTCCAGCACCCGAAGCTGTTATTGAGTTGACAGCGCCTCTAGATGCCTTAGAGTGGGTGATTGTTTATCCGCAATCAAAGACGGTTGATACTGAACCCTGAGAGTAGGTAGTTGGGAAAAGTGATCCCCTAAATTCCTTATCTCTCACTGGCAAAATCGAGTTTTTGGCTGGAATTGTTGGAAATTTCTGAGTAAGTTTTTATACTGAGAAATTTACCCGGATCAATTCCCCCATCAAGAATCAATAATCAACAAAAATCTAGATGTGACACTTTGGCGGCGAAATGGAGGTCAGAAAAAGGAAAAATTCCTTGAGGACAGCACAGAAGAAACCATTGAATAACATTTTCAATCTTTCTCGGTTTTCACCCCAAGTGCGTCAACTGATGAATTGGATGGTAACGGCGGGTTCTGTCCTCATCTGCGTGATGGCTTTACCAACACGGTTACCAGGGATGGAATTGCTGGGAATCGCCCCCAATTGGTTGTTAATTTGGGTGGTTGCTTGGAGTATCAAACGCACAGCGTTTCAGGGGGCGATGGCAGGGTTAGCATTGGGTTTGATTCAAGATGGGATGACCGCTCCTGAACCGACTCATGTCCTCAGTCTAGTATTAGTGGGCATTTTAACCGCTCGAATGCAGAAGCAGCGATATATTCAGGAAGATTTTATTTCAGTGGCATTAATTGTATTTGGCATGGCGGTTGTCGCAGAGACGGTGACGGCTATTCAGTATAGTTTTATCGGCGATCGCACGTTGACGGAAATTTGGATGGATCACCAGCGCATTGCCCTATCCTCGGCGATTCTCAGTAGTTTGTGGGCACCTGTGGTTTACTATCCCCTCAGTCGCTGGTGGGAACAGATGCACTTACTTGAACAGTCGTGAAATGACTTATGAGATCAAGTTCGGAGCCCGACAAATCATGAATGACAAATGATTATTTTTTTTGTTTAATCTTGTCTAAAAGATAATCAGCCGCCGCCAGCAGGTCATAGCAAGTATGATTAGGCTGGAATTGCTGGAGATAACGGTAGGAACGAATCCCGCAAGTAAGCGCAACGGTGGGAATGGAAACCCCTTGGGCGGCGAGGAGATCGGCTTCAGTATCGCCAATCATCCAAACGGATTGCGGATTAAGAGAAAAAAAATCTTGTTCGGTGAGGGCTTGGGCTAAAAGTTGCTGTTTAACTTGAGCATTATTTCGATAAGCGGCTTGATGATCGTAGGTTCCATAAATACCGCTAAACAGACGGGTCAAGCCATAATTTCTCAAAATTTGCTCAGCTTGTTTCTGACAGCGTAAGGTCACCAGTATTAATCGAATACCATGGGAGTGCAGCGTAGCTAACGCCCAATGCACCCCAGGTTGTAGTTTATCAAGATGCAACAGCAAGGGCTGATTGACAATTTCCAGCACTCGTGCTAGGAAAAATTTAATGGGTTCCCCCTGTAAACCCGATCGCAAAGCAATTTCTTCATCCGCGACCCGGTCTTGTTTCATCTGCCAAAACTGCTGTTTCTCAAGCTGTTGAATGGGTAATGTGATTCCTTTGGCTTGATAGGCAGATTGAGTATCAGCCAGCGCTAGCTTGTAGGTGGTGTAATAGCGCTTAGAGACATCGACAATCGGTCCGTCGAAGTCGCAGAAAACCGTCAGTGGCGCTACAGATGGGCTATTTCTGTCAGAGCGATCGCACGGCGGTGATTGACAGTCGTAGGCAGCAACACCACTCATAAAACTTTACTCAATTAAGGTTTTTTTGAAACATTTTTTTACATTTTAGCAGTTTCGATAGGAGTTTTAATAGTTCCTCGAGGAATATACCCCAGCATCCTTACCCGCATCCTAAGATCAGGGAAAGACCCTTCGTTACATGGCTGTAGCGAGATATGAGCTACTGTATCAATCCCAGGTGTCCTGAACCCAGTGATCCAGGTAACCTCAACAATCGAATTTGTCGTAATTGTGGTTCATCGTTGTTAATCCAAGGGCGCTATCAGGTGATGCGTCTCCTTAGTGATACCAGTGGATTCGGTATGGTGTATGAAGCCTACCTAGGAGCTATTCCAAAAATATTAAAAGTCCTCAAACCTAAGCACAATAAGAATCCTAAGGTTATCGAATTATTTCAACAAGAAGCCGCCGTATTAAGTCAGCTTAATCATCCCGGTATTCCTCAAGTTGAGTCCGATGGGTACTTCCAGTTTATTCCTCAAGCTGGGGAACCTCTGCACTGCATCATCATGGAAAAAATTGATGGACTGAATTTAAAGCAGTGGATGAGACAACAGGGGAATCATCCTATTTCTGAATCACAGGCACTGAATTGGTTAAAACAACTGGTTGAAATTTTACATCTAGTTCATCAAAAAAACTATTTCCATCGAGATATTAAACCCGAAAATATTATGCTGCGCCCTACGGGTCAATTGGTGTTAATTGATTTCGGTACAGCTAGAGAATTGACGTATACCTACTTAGCGGAAGTAGGTGGTGCGGGGAATGTTACCAAAGTTAGTTCTGCGGGTTACACGCCACCCGAACAAGAAAAGGGTCATGCGGTTCCCCAGTCAGATTTCTATGCCTTGGGTCGAACATTTGTCTATTTATTAACCGCAAAATCGGTAACTGATCCGAGTATGTATGATCCGTTAACCGATTGCTGTAATTGGCGCGAGCAGGTTTCTCTACTCTCAACACCATTAGCCGACCTAATTGACAAGCTGATGGCGCCGACAGCAGCGACTCGACATAAGACGACTCAGGAAATTATGGATGAATTAGCTAATATTTCATCTTCGTCTATTGCCTCTCCCATATCTTCATCTTTGCCATTACCCAGTCACACAAGGATACAAGCAGCAACCTTGCCGCAAGAAGAATCAGCGACAAGGTCTCAACACCAAGGTTTAATCTCTCATAATAAATGGGTTTGGCTGGGAACATTGGCGTTAGCTCTTGGCATTTTCATCTATCAGTTTATAAAAATTGAGACTCAATTTCCTGCTGAAATTGCTGCCTATCAAGCGCTCGAACTTGTGCGAACAATCAATGCCAATGCCAGTTATATTAATTACCTAATCATCAGTCCGGATGGAGAGACATTAGTGAGTGGGAATGCGGATAAAACAATCCGGTTCTGGCATCTTAAATCGGGTCAAGAAATTCGCCAAATCACAGGTTATGCTAAACCCATTAATTACTTTGCGATTAATTCGGACTGGGATAAAATTGTCACCGGAAGTGGGGAGAAGATCATTCAGGTTTGGGATTTCGCTACTCAGGAAAAAATTCAAACCCTGACAGGACATTCTAGCTTTGTCAATTATTTGGTAATTAGTCCGGATGGGAAGACGTTAGTCAGTGGGAGTGCGGATAAGACGATGAAATTTTGGGATTTAGCCACAGGACAAGAAATTCGCACGCTGACGGGACATTCGAGTTCCGTGAACTACCTGGTAATTAGTCCGGATGGGAAAACGTTAGTCAGTGGAAGTGCTGATAAAACGATTAAACTTTGGGATTTAGCCACAGGACAAGAAATTCGCACGCTGACGGGACATTCAAGTTCAGTCAACGCCCTAGAAATTAGTCCGGATGGGAAAACATTAGTCAGTGGAAGTGCGGATAAAACGATTAAACTTTGGGATTTAGCCACAGGGAAAGAAATTCGCACAATGACAGGACATTCGAGTTTTGTGAATGCTTTAGCGATTAGTCCAGATGGTCAAGTTTTAGCCAGTGGGAGTGCAGATAAGACGATTAAACTTTGGCAACTTTCCACAGGAGAATTAATTCGCACGCTAAAGGGTCATTTAAGTTCAGTTAATTCTATTGTAATTAGTCCAGATGGAGAAACATTAGTTAGTGGGAGTGCAGATAAAACCATTAAACTATGGCGAGTGCCGAAATCGGAATAGTGTTCCAGACACTATAAATCTAATTTTGAATATCCATCGAATATAAGTAGCCAAACGACAACAACAATCCAATGAATTACAACAGGAGGCCAGATTGAGCGAGAGTGCCAGTAGGAAATCGTCAAGGTGATTCCTAAAATTAGCGTTGACAACAGAAAACCGGGATTTGTGAAAACTCCGAAAGCTTTTTGGTAAAATAAAAAGGCAAATATAGGATGACCGATGACATAAAGAACTATGCTGGTAAAAGCCATCGTCAATTGGATATTGACTGGAGTATTAGGGATTGGGCGGGGAAGTAGGAGGACGCGAAATAGCAGCTCTTCTGCAAAAGAGGGAAAAAAGAAGCGACTTACTAAAATCTTGATCATACCGATAAAGGATAAGTGCAAAATCTCAACCTGTAAAAGTCCTGACTGAAATCCTATGGGCAAGCAAATTAATGCAATTATAAACAACAGGAAAAAGCTAAATAGCCAACTCTTGAGAGTAGGTATAGTTAGTAGAGCAAAGACAACTTTATGGTAAATTTTTTCCAGAAAATTCATCTATACGGTAAATTTTAGGATAAGTTGGTATCTATATAGGGCTTGCTTAATAAGAATGCCACTGAATTAACCCGCATTTCTCACAAGTTTTGCTATCATATTCCTCGGAACCTTTACCTAGATTAGGTTTCAAGCATTTTTGACCGAGCCAGAATTCTGACAGAGTGTTGAAAGCCTTATTCTAACCCACATTCCGCACTTCAAATTGAAGTTAAAATCTGTTTAAATATCTGCGGAATGTAGGTTCAAAAATCGATCGCGAACTTCGCGCATTGATGCTCAAGTTTTAGATTTGGCAGTGATTGAAATGGGTGAGTGTTTTTACTCACCTTTTTTTGATGCACTCTTTCTAGAGAAAAACCAAACTGGGAGGAAGTGAATACATCCGGTTCAACGGTAAAGCCGACGTAAGTCCTGAATAATTGGCTACAGAACAGTTTCTGGGTATGATTTAGGATGAAATCGCTTGATTTCCGGTTCTAACAAGTGTGTGGGAAGAAGGGGACAGTATGGTAAAAATAACTCACCAGTCGGCAGTAGCTGGTTGGAAAATGGTTGGGGCGATAAACGCGTTAGCTGGCGTTGGGTTAGCTCTTGCGCCTTCTGATCAGGTATTCGCCCAGATAGTACCGGATGGGACTATAGGTGCTGAAGGCTCTTTGGTGACACCGGATGTCAATATCAATGGTGGTTTGGCTGACCGAATTGATGGGGGAGCCACTCGCGGTGCGAATCTGTTTCACAGTTTTGAGCAGTTTAATATCGGGGATGGGCAACGAGTTTATTTCGCGAATCCTACTAGCATTGAAAACATTTTTAGTCGGGTGACGGGTACTGACCCCTCAGATATTCTGGGAACACTGGGAGTTAATGGTGGAGCGAATCTGTTTTTGCTCAATCCTAATGGGATTATTTTTGGCGAAAATGCCACCTTAGATATTAGAGGTTCGTTTGTGTCAACGACAGCCAATGCTATTCAATTTGGTAATCAAGGTGTGTTCAGCGCCACTGATCCGGAAAGTCCTGCATTGCTGACAATCAATCCATCTGCCTTGTTTTTTAATCAAATGATGCCTGGACAGATTGAAAATCGCTCAAGGGTGGAACTATCAAAAAAGCCTGAACGCCGATTTGGTCTGCAAGTGCCGGAGGGTCGGAGCTTATTATTGATAGGAGGAGATATCGTCATTGAGGGTGGGGGATTGAATGCTGAGGATGGTCGAGTGGAATTGGCAGGCGTAGCTGCACCAGGAATCGTCGGATTAACGGTAGATGGCAACACCCTAAGTTTGAATATGCCTGATAGTATAACGCCAGCTCAAGTAACCTTAACCAATAAAGCTAAGGTGAATGTTAGTGGTGAGGGCGGCGGCTTTATCGGGGTTTGGGGCGATCGCGTTCTGTTAACGGATAGCTCGGAACTCTCCGCAGATACGTTGGGACGCCAAAATGGACAAGGACTTGTCATCCAAGCCTCACAACTTGTGATCCGGGATGGCTCCCAGGTATCAGCGACGGCGACAGAAAACAGTCAGGGAAACAGTGGCGGGATCATCGTGGATGCCGATTTGGTAGACGTGAGCGGCATCGGTCAAAGGAGCGGAAACCAGCAGGGTTCGGGAGGAAATTCTAATACCCCCCAGGAAAGACCCACTAAATTGGCAAGTGACGCACAAGGAGCCGGACGAGCTGGGGATTTGGTGATCAATACTCGGCAATTAAGGCTTCGGGATGGGGCAAGAATTACAGCATCGACAGTTGATACGCCAGGAGGAGGCAACATTATTGTCAATGCCTCCGAGTCTGTGGAACTAATTGGCACGTTTAGCAGCGAAGAACGATCCAGTGCCTTATCGGTGCAGACACGGGGAGATGGACAGGCGGGTGACGTGATCGTGAACACCAGACGGTTGAATGTCCGGGATGGCGCAGAAATCTCGGCGTCTACCTTTGGTGCAGGGGATGGGGGCAATATTATCATAAATGCCACTGAGTCTGTGGAAGTTATCGGCACTTCGGAGCTAGGGACACAAGTGAGTCGGTTAATTGCCGAGACGGGGACTTCCTTTGAAACTCGGAAACAAGGGACGCTGATTGGTACAGGCGATAGCGGAAACCTGATCATTACAACCGGACGATTACAGGTTCGGGATGGGGCGAAAATCAGTGTCAGTGGCTTGAGTTTGCAGCCAGAAGCCGGAGATGCTGGAGAACTTGATGTAAATGCCCGGGTCATCGAACTGGATAACCAAGGCGCGATCGCGGCTACCACGACATCGGGACATGGCGGTGACATTGTGCTACAAGTACAGGACTTACTCCTGCTGCGCCGTAACAGTCGCATTTCAACGACGGCAGGTATCGAAGGTACGGGTGGGGATGGCGGTAATATTGCCATTAATGCCGACTTGATCGCTGCCATTCCTGGAGAAAACAGTGATATTACAGCCAACGCTTTTTTAGGGCGGGGCGGACGCATCACCATCACCAGTCAAGGCATCTTTGGCATTGAAGAACGTCCTGCCATTGAGGGAAATCGTACTAATGATATTGATGCCAGTTCTCAGTTTGGCAATTCTGGTGAAATCACACTCGATGTTTCCCTTGATCCCAGTCCCGGACTGACTCAACTCCCCAGCACTTTGGTTGACCCTTCAGGACAAATTAACCGAACCTGTGCAGCTAGTAATCGTCAGAGTCAATTTACTGTCACTGGACGAGGTGGTTTACCTGAAAACCCAACGGATTTATTCAGCCCTGATTTAGTACAAGATGATTTTGGCACGGTAATAGCCAGGGAGGAAGACAAAGAAACAAAAGAACAATCAAACGGAAATAATTCTCCTATTTCTCATCTTCCTAAGCAGATTATTGAAGCCCAAGGTTGGATTATTGATGCTGAAGGAAATGTGGTATTAACGGCTTACGCCCCCAATGGAACACCTCATGGCGGTTGGCAAAATTCGGTCAATTGCCAGGTTTCGGGAACGGCGTCCCGGTAGAGACGTTCCATAGAAAGTCTCTACAATTGATAGGATTGCTGATTCTTTCTTTAACCCACCTATTCTGGTATCGCATCCGTTATCATCCTACATTCCGCAGATCCTGACTCAGAGCATTAGAAAGGCATAAAAATTTCAACTCGAAAAAATTAATAGATATAACAATTCGGTTCTTCCGGACTTACTATGCCAAACTGTTAGTTAAAACGACGCCAAAGCCATCTATATTGGTTATACTTGGATTTTCTGTCTCAATCTTCGAGTTGAATTCAAAATAATCCCAAAAATCCTTGTGTCGCAATAATTGTGGGCATCGTTTGAGGCAATTTAGCATAATAATTCTTGAAGAACCAAACAATTACTGGACAGGCATTTGGGGCTTGTATTTATTCAATTTTATCGCTATTATAGCGCTTCGCGCTGGTCTAATTACACTTTGTTTGTACGAACATCTCATCTGGACTCAGCCTCAGGTACGGGAGTTGTAAATACACCAGAGCGACTTGCTATAATTCTGTTCAAATATCTGCGGAATGTGGGTTAAAACTTCTGTATTTTCAGAATTTCCAAGCAATGACGCACCATATCTTAGTTGTAGAAGATGAGGCAAAACTCGCCAAGTTTATCGAACTGGAACTGCAATATGAAGGATATCAAGTCAGCGTGGCGCCGGATGGGTTGGCGGGTTTAGTAAAAGCGCGGGAATCTCAGCCGGATTTGCTGATTCTCGACTGGATGTTACCGGGAGTATCGGGAGTGGAAATTTGTCGCCGCCTGCGGAGTACGGGTGATAAGGTGCCAATTATATTATTAACCGCGAAAGATGAAGTGAGCGATCGCGTGGCGGGGTTGGATGCGGGTGCAGATGACTATGTGGTTAAACCGTTTAGTGTGGAGGAATTATTAGCCAGAGTCAGGGCACATCTGCGACGGAATCAGGAGGAAGACCCAGATACCCTACAGTTTGCTGATTTAAGCTTAAACCATTCGACCCGTGAAGTCTATCGGGGCGATCGCTTAATTGAACTCACGGCTAAGGAATTTGATTTACTCGATTATCTACTCTCCCATCCTCGCCAGGTTCTCACCCGTGACCAAATCCTAGAACGAGTCTGGGGGTATGATTTTATGGGGGATTCCAATATTATCGAGGTCTACGTGCGCTATTTGCGCCTGAAACTGGAAGCCAATGGCGAGAAGCGCTTGGTGCAAACGGTGCGGGGGGTTGGTTATGTGTTGCGGGATTGACGCTCCCATCGCTAAAAGCGAGGGATTCTCAGTTCAACGAGCGAATTTACCAAAGCTAAGTTTCCTTATCCTTGGCAGAGATTCTTCTCTCCCTGAGCGTTAATTTCTGTCCGCCCGACAGTATTTGTAGTGCTAAAGCGAGGATATTTCTAGCTGCATTCTCATCTCTATCGAGAATTGTTCCACAGCTACAAACATGAGTCCTAACCGATAGCGTTTTTTTGACTCTTTGACCACAATTTGAGCAATTTTGGGAAGTATAGTTAGGAGCAACAGCTACCACTTGCTTCCCAAAGAGTTGAGCAAAATAGTCAACCCATTCTCGAAACTGAGTCCAGCCAGCATCAGATATCGACTTCGCCAAGCAGTGGTTTTTGACCATGTTTTTAACGCTTAAATCTTCGTAGGCTATCAAATCGGGTAGGGTCGAGGAGAAATATTACTACTTCTCCCCTCCCGTCCGAAACCGTGCTTGCGACTTTCACCGCACACGGCTACTCAATGTGCTTCCTTTTGTTACTACAGGACTCCTTAACCGCTCGACCTTTGATGACCGGAATATCGTTAATCCACTCCCATTCAAATTTGCTCCATTGTTGAGCTAGTTTCTTGAGGAAATTTGAGTGTTCCTTATTCTGGATTTCTATGAGGTCTTGCGCGGTCTTTTCATCGTGGCAGTGCCGATGCAGTAGTTGTAGGTTTATCCACTCGTCCTTGCCGCCTAGCGCTCTGGGGATTTTGTGGTCTACTTCCATAACATCCCATTCTTGAAAGCGTAATTCGCACCAAAAACATTTACCCTTTTGTTGTTTGAGCAACTTAGCCTTTCGACTAGGCAATTCAGGGTGTATTCCTAGTCTTGAACTCCAGTAAACTGAGTCGCCGTCGAAGGGGCTTTTATCGCCTTTAACCCTTACATAGGAGATGCTGCTGCAACTAAATCCTCTATGTAATAGTAACCGAAGGGGGTTCGCTTCCCCTTCATTGGTTGCGAATACCCAGTTGTTGCCGCCTATGGTTTTCCAGTATTTTTTGTGACCCTGGTTAATATTGCCACAGCGGCGTTTTGCCCATCTACGGAGTTTCAGGTATGTGAGGAAATCTTGTTTTGATAATTCCCCGGTTGTTTGAGCATCCGAGTTCTGGTAGTAGGAAGTCCATCCCCTTATTACAGGATTGAGTTCTTTAATTAGTTCCGCCTGAGGCGATGAACTATGTTTTTTGATGATTCTTCCGATTTCCTCTTGGTGTACCTTACTTGCCTCCTTTGAGGGGGTGATGAGAGTTCTGAACCCCAATATCCTACCTTGTGAGTTTTTCCTACTCCGGTATTTACCGACTCGGTATTGCTGGATGTGATGACCTAGAAAATTAAATCCAGCTTTACCATCCTCACTCAACCCTGGTAGGAGTGTGTGAGTTAGTCTCGTCTTTTCAGGTTTCAGTTGCAGACCTATGTCTTTTAACCAATCCGATATGATTTCTCGGCATCTTTTTATCACGGCTAATTCTTCGTGTAAAACCACAAAGTCGTCCGCATATCTCACTAGAGTCAAGGATTTTGCCTTGTCTCTTTTACACATCTTTTCTCCATTGGGGTTTCGGATATGTAATGTTTCTGCGAATTTCTTGATATGGTTTTCCAGACCGTGGAGGGCAATATTTGCCAGTAGTGGGGAGATGACCCCACCTTGCGGAGTTCCCTCAGATGTAGCAGTGAATGCCCCTCGGTCTATTACCCCAGACTTGAGCCAAGCTTTAATTTGTTGCCTGACCCTACCTTTGATTTTCAACTTTTGGAGCAAAGCCTCATGGTTGATACGGTCAAAGCATTTGGCTATATCCGCATCTAGTGCAAATTTAGCTTTATCCTTAATGGCATTTTTTATTTGCCATACCGCATCGTGACATGACCTTCCTGGTCTAAAACCGAAGGAATTTGGTTCAAAAACCGCCTCCCATTCTGGCTCAAGAGCAGCTTTAATTACCGCTTGCAAGGCTCGGTCGTACATCGTGGGTATTCCTAATGGTCGCTTCTCATCTCTTCCAGGTTTTGGTATCCATACCCTACGAGTAGGGCGGGATTTTCCTGTTAGTTTGAGTTGACCTGCTAGCTCATGACGTGCTGCTGGGGATAGGGATTTTACCCCGTCCACTCCTGCCGTTTTTTTGCCAGTGTTGTCTTGTGTTACCCGTCGCACCGATAAGACCCTATTAGACCAAGACCTCATCAACGTCTTTTGGAGTTTACGAACTTGCTTGACATTGCCGCGACGTGAAGCAGCATAGATTCGCTTTTGTAACTTAAAGACATATCTTTCAGCTTTACACCAATCGATCGCCTTCCATCCCTCTGTATTCTGTTGTGAATCAGATTTAGGCTTGTTCATCACGACTCCTGACTCTAGCTTTCACACATTGCGGTTCACGTCTGCTTATCCCGGCAATTACGCCATCCCTTTTCAGGCGTTACCCGTCATTTCGGGTTGGGCTTTTGCTTCTTGAACCATCCCACCTACCCATTGCATATAGTCTGACCACCTACCTCATCAATCGACCTCGATGGGGAGCTTTTGGGAGGTTACTTCGTTCCTACTATCCATTTATTGAGTCTTTAGGGCGTGTCTCTCCACCGGGGTTTTGGTAGTGCGAATATCACGGTTCTAAGAAGCGGATATACCTTATTCCCTTGTCGGCTGTTTCCGACCCAGGAGCTAGTTTTACCTATTAGCTTATGTCCCCTGGTTTTGCATATCGATGGCTCATCGACACTTCGTTTGTTCTACCCGTAGAACTCCTGCTTGCAGTAAGTGCTTTCAGCTATTACCACTTATTCCTGCTTTCACCCCCGCTTTACAGATTTGATGGTCATTCTCCTCTGTAGGGGCTACCAGTTATCTGGTAGTTTGTGTGCTTTCAATCCCGCACTAGGACGATAGGATTTAGTGTTTTCTGGATTAGGTTATGATGTCGGTGTGACCCTTCACTTTTCCCTTCTTCCCCTAGCTGTCTTCGCTTAATGCTCGGCTAGGTTTCTTCACCTATATGGATAGTAAGTTGTCATCAGTAGAGGATTAAAGTGCGAACTCTACCCTAATGGGTTACTCTACTGAAGCCTGGTGCCCCCCATTTTTAGGTTTCCCCAGAACGAATCGCACTTAAACTTGCAAACGCACCGCGCTAACTTGACAGCGTGGTCTTGGCGTTGCCTTGAAATCTTTAAGTGAATACGTCCCAGCTTGACGCGATTTTTGTGATATCTCTTCGACTGCGGCTGACCTCTTTTATGTTTCCTGGAGAGATTCTTTTGGAGACGCTTTAAGGCTTTCTCACTTTTTCTTAGATACCTAGGGTTCTCTATTTGATTCCCCTCGGAATCCGTATAGAAATGATTAAGCCCCACATCTAATCCAATCGCTCTTCCTGTAAACTCAACAGATTCTTGACGCTCAATATCAATACAGAATTGAGCGTAATACCCATCGGCTCTACGCACCAAGCGTACTCGCTTAATTTGTTCGCTTTGGTAGTAGCTTAAATCTCTTGAACCTACAAGCTTAAGTTTACCGATTCCAGTTCCGTCAGTAATGGTAATAGCCTTTTTGTCTTTAGAAATCTTCCAACCGCTCGTTTTATACTCAACCGAACGGCTGAACTTCTTGAACTTTGGATATCCCTTTTTCCCTGAAACTTTCTTCTTACAGTTTTCAAAGAATCGACTGATACTAGCCCATGCTCTCTCTGCCATAGACTGTCGAGCCATTGAGTTTAATTTAGCAACAAAAGGGTATTCAGGATTGTCAGCTAAAACTTTGCAATACTTGTTCAGAGAAAATCGGTTAACTTTCTCTTCTCTTGGCGCATCCATCCAGTATCTTAAGCACTTATTACGGATGAATTGTCCTATTTGTATCGCTTCATCTATTGCGGAAAACTGATGCTTAGAACCTTTAAGCTTAAACTCGTATACTAGCATTTATCGACCTTTAAATACTGCTAGACTAATCATAGTTATTTAGCCGTGCAAATGTCAACCACAAAAACAACTAACTACAACATCAGTCGTAGAGCCGTATACAATCTCACCGTACATTTAGTTTTTGTGACAAAATATCGACGCCAGGTACTTAGTGAAGCTATGATGCACAGATTGAGTGAGGTATTTAGCTCCGTCGCCCAAAAATGGGATTCTAATCTTATTGAATTTAATGGGGAGTCTGACCATGTTCATTTGTTACTTAGTTATCCTCCTCACAAGCTGCTGAGCAATCTTATCGCTAATTTAAAAGCCACAGCATCTAAGACACTGTGGCGTGAATTTGAACCAGAACTAGCTAAAATTTATAGAAAACGTTTTCTCTGGACAGGCTCCTATTTCGTCGCCAGTTGTGGCGGTGTTACCATTGAACAGCTTAAAGTCTACGTTCAAAGCCAAGATTGTCCGGATTCATCCCATCACTAAAAGTGAGGGTCTTCTCCAGACGTTAAGATAATCTCAAAAACTAAACCGCAGATGAATCCGAGGATTCAGCTTTTCTTCAACCCGCTTACCGTCTTTGAGGTGTTGTTCCACAATCTGGGGGACATCACTAGGTTGAACCCGATAATACCAGGTTTCTTCAGGTACAACTCGCACCGTGGGACCACAACTACATTGTCCTTGACAACCTGTCCCTTTTACCTGAAAATCTGTATCCTCAGCCGCTTTCTCAAAAGCAGCCAGGACATCGGTTGAACCTTCGGCTTGACAGGAGCGATGTTGACAAACTAGCACTTGCTTGGGTGTATTATTTTGGGAGTCGGTTGCCACTGATTGTTGATTTTAGTTCTACATGTTCTTTCTTATCTTAACGCTGACCTATTTAGCCTGGAACAATCAACCATAAGACATAAGACGTAGCTGGCTTCTCGCTCTTTTGAGTATGACGAACGACGAATGACAAATAACATTTAATTATCCCACCTACTTATGACCATTACCATCTTGCGGTGGATTAGCCGTTGGTTGTTGATCTAACCACTTCGCCAAACTCTGGGATAGCTGTGCCAAGGATTCCACTAATTGAGGAGAAATGTCTACAGGTAAACTCCCTGAACGAACATGAAGATCCCGTTGTGGGAAGGGAATTTCGACACCTCGATGGCGGAGAATTACCTCAATCCGAAAATAAAGGTCACTTTTAATTTGGAACTGCTTGCGGGGTTCACTAATCCAAACCAATAAATCAAAATTAAGAGAACTCTCACCAAATCCCTTAAAAAAGACTCTGGGTGTGGGTTGCACGAGAACATCAGTATGTTCTTTTGCTGCATCAATCAAAGCAGATCTGACAGTAGTTAGATTTGATCCATACGCGACACCTACAGGGATCTTTAATCGGGATACAGAACTGTGATGAGACCAGTTAATCACTTCCGATTCCAAAAATCTGGAATTAGGAATAATAATGGTAATGTCATCTAATGTTTTGACTTCGGTACTGCGAACGTTAATATATTCCACAGTTCCCATCAAGCCGCGCACATCAACGAAATCACCCACTTGAATTGGACGTTCAAAGATTAATACCAAGCCGCTAATAAATTCCTTAGCAATTCCCTGCAATCCCAAGCCAATACCAACCCCCAACACGCCAGCAAATACGGTGAGGGAACTAATATCTAAACCCCATAACTGCAATAAGACAAGGCTGGTGATAGAAATAAAGGCATAATTGAAAATAATCGCAATAGTTTCCTGAGACGAACGACTCAAACCCGTGAACCGTAAAACCCGCGATCGCAACCCTTCTTTGATTACTTTTGCCAGGATAATTAGCCCAACAAATAATCCAGTGAGAATGAGTAGATTCAAGACCGAATAGGAGTTATCTCCTAAGGGAACCAGGTCTGAGGTTAAACTGGCAATTAAAGTATCAGTAACGATGTGACTTAATTGTCGGGTTTGGCGAAACTGGTTAGTAATGTAAATCAGCGCATAGATCCAGATCGCACAGCGGATGAGTCCCAGGAGAACTTTTCCGGCGATTTTCGGGCTGTTCGGCTGCTTAGCTCCTTCTAAGGGGACTGACTCCGCCGCGTCTTTTTCCAACTGGGGTTTGAGCCAATCACACCAAAGCTTACCGAGTACCCAACTCAATGCGATCGCCAGGAATACACAACCTATTGAGATCGCAATGGCTTGAATCAGATAGATTGGTGTACGCTCATATTGTGCCTTTTGAATAACCGTTTGCAGTTTTTTTCGCCAGAATTCAGCTTGTTCTTGAGTTGTTCTTCCTTCGGGCGCATCTTCTGAAGTTACGGAAACCAAATGTTGCCCATTAATCTCAATTACGGGTATTTTTTGTTGAGCCTTGATTTCAACTCTTATGGGAGATTCTGCCGTTTTCACCTGTTCTTGGAGAACTTGATTCACATACTCGGCTCGTTCTTGGGCGCTGTACTGTTCAGATGGAGTCACTTCAAATATCTTGCGCCCATCCAGCATAATGGATGCTGTGGAATTGGTTTGATTGGAATTGGTTTGATTGGAATTAGTTTGAGCTAAACTAGGCAAAACAGCGAGTAAACAACCGACCGTAAATGCCAAGACTAGCATCCGAAAAATCCGCACCCGGACAAAAGAAACAAACTTCATTGACTCTAAAATTAAGGTTTTGTAACAATGTTAGCCTTTCATCGAGAGAGTGCTTTTAGTTTCTTCCACAGACGGTGGCGATAAGGCGGCGGCTTGCTGTTCCGCCAGTCGTTTGGGTTGCAAGTAGAGATTCTCCAGCAAAACAGACGCCCCCGCTATCCAGGGGGGAACAATTAACGCCCCGATAATCCCCAACACCTGTGCGCCACCGACTACCGCTAACAACTGATACAGGGGATGAACTTTCACCGAAGAACCGACTAAAAGGGGGTCAAGCACATAAGTTTCCACATTTTGAATAATCACAAACAGGAGAAATACCCATAAAAAAGTCCACCCCCCTTGGGCAATTGCCACAATCAACGCCGGAATCGCTCCTAACACCGGACCAAAAAAGGGAATTAGATTGGTTCCCCCAGCAATCACACCCAAACCTAAAGCAAACTCGGTAATCCCCAAAACTTTCAAGCCAATGGTAATTGCAATTCCTAAAATCCCCGAAACTAACACTCGTCCCTGGATGTAATTACCCATGCGCCGACTCACTGGCTGTACCTGCGCCGCCAAGCGGTGGTCCCAGGGTTTGGGGAATAAACTTACGATACCTTTAATTAAGGGTTCCGAACCGGAGAGCATGTAGCCCGATAGAAATAACGCCAGAATTACACTGAGAACACCACCCAACA
Source organism: Coleofasciculus sp. G1-WW12-02 (assembly GCF_040219735.1). Taxonomy (NCBI): domain Bacteria; kingdom Bacillati; phylum Cyanobacteriota; class Cyanophyceae; order Coleofasciculales; family Coleofasciculaceae; genus Coleofasciculus; species Coleofasciculus sp. G1-WW12-02. Next base: position 24,929 of record NZ_JAVJRX010000039.1, read on the forward strand.
ACCCCCGCGTTACCCCATAAGATCGGACAACGAGTTGTTGACCAGAACGAATTGTCCAATTGGCGAGGGTTTGCGTATCAAAAATTTGACTAATGATCGGTTCGCTAATACCCAGGCGCACTGCTAAACGGTCGAGTAAGGATTCTAACACTTCTAGATAGTCAGGGAGTCGGCGAAACAGGCGCTGGATTTGCTGCACCACTGTGGGTCCAATCAATACCCCGACTCCAACTAAAATAGTCAGTAAGCCTAAATAGACCAAGAGAACAGCTAACCAGCGAGGCATTCCCAACTGTTGGGCGCTCTTGATTATCGGGGCTAAGGTGGCGGCGAGGACAACCGCGATCATTAGGATTACCAACAGACTACTGAGTTGCCACAGCAGCAGCAGCAGCAAAACGGTAGCGGTAATGAGCAGGATACTTTGAATGGAAATAGCAATCCGCCGTTCAGACATGGCAACGGTTCAGCTTGAGAGACTGTTGACAAATATTACAATATAAGTATATTAAAATCGATAATGATGTTGAGCCTCCGTAAATTTAATTATGTCAAATTTAAGTATTTTGGGCAAGAGACTTAGAAATCTCCGCCTTTATCAGGAAGCGCAAGAAATTGGTTTTGAGTATATACTCAACTCTCACACTGGCGAACTACATCGTGTTGGCATAGCTAATTTTTGGAGTGGTAATATTTCAATTTGGTTAATTAGCAACAAATAACAAATTGGAGAAGTATCAGAAACAACAATCATGTAGATCTGAACTCCTTAAGAGTTTGAAGATCCTGTTCTAATTCCGATTCGTCATAGTTTAGATAAACTCCCATTCGCTTCAAAAAGGCGTGAGTTTCAAGACGAGATGGTAACTTGAGTATTTGACGTACTTCAGCCGTGTTTACTTTACCACAGTGGTAAGCATCGGCAATAATAACTTCTAGCAGCCGACGGGAGAGACTCCCCTTTGTTTGGTCGAGTCGTTGGGCGATTTCATCAGGAATTTCAATGGTGATTTGCATACTCTATTTAGCTAATCGGTGTAACCTTAGATCTATGGTATGCGATCGCGCCAGGTTCCCAGTAATCGCTTAGAGTCAGGTTTTGCACCACTTCCTAACCACTCAATCGGTGTTTCTTCTTCTACTTTATCGGGATTCACCCACACAATCTCTTTTAGTGTGTTAATTTCAACAGCCGCCTGACTAAAAAATGTTCTGGCTGTATTATCATCCAACGATATCACAATTTTATCTGTCGCGATCGCGGCTTCCAATAATCGTAAATCTTTGAACATTTCTGCACGCTGTCTATTCGTAGCAGCAATTTGGTCAATTTTATCCCATAACTCCTTATCTAATGGCACATCTAAAAATACAAATTTACCTTTAGCCACCATCCGACGACGCCATCTCAGCGCAAATATTGATTGATGTTTATCCCACTCTTCTTTAATATCCGGCGTCATTACAACTTTGTGACAGATATCCAAAACAGCTTGTAAAAAATCCCGACAGTGTACCGATGTTGGATAAGTCGCATCCTCTCCGCCAGATGAACGGGCAACTGACGCATCAATTACCAGTCGCTTGGAAAGCCCTTTATCTACCACTGGAACCTTCCGATAAGCGAGATTCAGCTGCATTTAAATAGCGACTTTCTAGTTTTAGAGATACATCGCTAAAATCTTCAGGAAAATCTCCAAAAGCACCTGCTTCATCTAAATCAGCACTACTAATTTTTGTCATCCCATCATCTCCCCGTGTAAACCAGTGCAATTTTACTAAATCTGGTGATAGTTGACGTTCTGCGACTAAAGATTGAACAGCTAAAAGTAGCAATTCACTGTGAGTTTCTATAACAACACGGACACCCCGTTTAGCTGCATCTGCTAGTATATTAGCTAAAGCGGCTTGGGCGCGAGGATGTAAGTGAAGTTCTGGTTGCTCGATGTAAACTAACTGTCCTGGTTTGGCTACCAGAAGCGCTACTAATACTGGCAAAACTTGAGAGACACCAATACCAACGTCAGCTATACTGACCATATCATTTGCATCATATATTCCTGATAAACGACCTACACGCAATTCAATCTGTACATCATTCATCTGTTTAGTATCTATTTTTGATGTTAATCCAAGAGTTTTAAGAGCTTCAGCTAATTTTTGTAATTTAAAATCTTCATTTTTATGCCAAAAGTTGATGATATTTGCGATGTAATTTTCAAAAGTGCCAGGAAACTCGTCACCAATAGCTGTAGTCGGATATTGGCGCTCTGGATTACCTCTTAGTCCTGGAACATGAATTACCTGACGAATTTTTTCGCTGAATCCTTTAAAAAGTATTAGGTTTTTAGGTTCTAAAAAACATCGAACTCGTTTGACACTACCCTCTTTTAAATGTGGTTCTGGAAACATTGAGTCTAGTTCATTTTTTTGTCTCCTTGGTGCTTTGTCGAGATACTTCTGCAACTGCAACTCGTCAATAATTTCTTTATTTTTACCGTCTATTGAAATCTGCCAAATCCGTCCATTTCCGAAATGAAATTCTGTGCGTACAATATCTATTCCTATGTCTTTGCTTAATTGAAATATATTCTCTATTAGATAGTCATTCGTAAATTGAAGTTTAATCTTAAATTGATTGGATGTCCTAGAAACGCAGGATAAGAGTTGTTTGGCTAAAGTAAATTTTACGTTAGAACCATTCAGTAACAAAGCCCCAGGGTCATAGGGTGCTTCCAGGGTTTGCTTCATTAGCAATAATGGTTGCATGATGCTGGATTTACCGGAACTATTCGCACCAGCCAGAATGGTTAAGGGACGGATTTCAATACTGCACTCGTCATAGAGTGACTTAAACCCCTGTACAGAAATCTTGGTGATTCCCTGAACTTCCTTGTTGTTGCTTTCAGCCGATGTCGATTGACTCATACCTTAAATACACTCTTTCTTTTGTTTTACCGCTTTTGTTCCATATCCGCATAAGCCGCATAAACTCCCTGTACGTTATACCAATTCAGGAAAATTCGGGCAACTTCCAAGGCTAACTGCGGCTTCCCTTGATTAATTAACCATTGCAAAAAAGATGCCATGGTTCGTTCATTTAATCTGCCACCCACGGAAAGAACTCCCCACAGTATTCGGTGCAGCCATGTCATCTGAATCATCATCCGCACGTTCCAAGTGGGATGTTTTTGATAAAATAATACCCCCATGCGTCCCCGTTGAATTTCCCGGTCAATCATCTGGGAAATTTGGTCTAAATTAAAGGGAGGATGCCAATGATAGCCGACAGCCGCCGGACATTTAATCAGTTTTAAGCCTAATTGTTTGAGGCGAACACCCAGTTCTAAATCTTCCCAACCATAGAGTTGAAAGCGAGTATCAAAGAGTCCCGCTTTCTCCAACCACTTCCGCGCGATCGCAACATTCCCCGTAGCAAAATACGCCGCCGAGAAATCCGTTATCTTATAGGGTTCTGAACTGGGATTATCGAAATTGTTGGTATTAATTACCCAACCGTAAGTAAAGACGCGATCGCTCCCTAACTGCTGTTGTCCCTGAACCAATGCATCCGCATGGGCTTGGAGGAAATTCTCGGTAACGACTAAATCGCTATCAATAAAGATAATCGTATCGCCTTTAGCCTTCTCTACGCCTAGATTACGGGCTGCTGCTGGACCCAGGTGATTTTGAGAGAGCGATCGCACCTTAGCTAATTCATCACGATGAGACTCCAGCCACTCTAGGGTGCCATCCGTTGAGCCATCATCCACCACGACGACTTCATAGCCAGCGACAACACTATCTTCCCTGAGATGCTGTTGCTCCAATGCTCTCAGGCATTTTTGCAAAATCGGTAAGCGATTGTAAGTTGGAATAACAACACTGAAAAACCAGGATGAGGGATGGGGTATTACAGATGAATTGTTGTACTGCATTCAGGGACAAATGGCTGTAGGACTTAATGAATGAGAAAGCTAAAGTGGGTTTTGTTGATCCTCCAATTGTTGACGCCACGTTTAGCAGTTTTGAACAGCAGGTTTTGCCGGAACTAAATCGGCGCGGTATTGCGCCCATCGGGATGAAAAGCTTAAGCGGTAATGGTCAAGCGATAAAAAACGGGATTCTCACGGTTGAGGAAGCGCTGGGTTATGCGATGAGTTTACCTGTCGCCACCACCGTTAGCGGTATTCCGTCACTGGACGTATTGCGTCAAAACCTAGCCATTGCCCGGGGTTTTCAGCCGATGAACCCCGAACATAGTCAGGCGCTACGTGATAAGTGTGCCGTTTATGCGGCGGATGGACGCTTTGAACTATTCAAAACCTCGAAGAAATATGATGCCGATATCGGCAGAATCCAGCATGGCTTTCCACCCCAAGCCGAAGTACCTAGGTGAACTACCTACACCAAGCTAACGCTATGGTGTAGGCTTCGCGTCTCATTCACCGAAGCCGCCATACCCGAAAGCATATTGGTCTTACTCAGCGTCTCTGGTTGGAATCCAACCTTTATCTCCTCAATGGGAGAACCCGC
>NZ_JAVJRX010000040.1:0-25439 GCF_040219735.1 Coleofasciculus sp. G1-WW12-02
TTACCCCAGAAATGGGAGACAATAGGAGGGGCAACCATACCCCTCCACCCCGAAAGGGGGTATGCTTCTTAAACCGCTACCGCGCGTTCCTCTCCGGTCTGAAGACACGGAGTTTCCCGCAACGGAAGAGTTTTTATGATTAAGAACGATACTTGGATTACTCAAATGGCTGACAAGGGTATGATTACACCTTTTGAGCCAAAGTTAGTTCGTCGCGTTGATACGCTACATGTTATCTCCTATGGTTTGAGCAGCTTTGGCTACGATATCCGGCTTTCACCTGTGGAGTTCCGTATTTTTCGGCATATTCCGGGTACGGTAGTTGATCCAAAAAACTTTAATCCAGAAAACTTAGAACCGACTCAATTACATCATGATCAACAGGGAAACTATTTTATTCTCCCTGGACATAGTTATGGTCTTGGCGTGGCATTGGAACGCATTGCCGTGCCAGAAAATGTCACGGTTCTTTGTATTGGTAAAAGTACCTATGCCAGAGCCGGGATCATTGCCAATCTAACTCCCGCTGAAGCAGGTTGGCGAGGTCATTTAACCTTGGAAGTTAGCAATAGTTCTCCCGCCGATTGTCGGATTTATGCCAATGAGGGCATCGTCCAATTGCTCTTTTTTGAATCCGAGCTATGTTCGGTGACGTATGAGCAACGTAAAGGGAAATATCAAGATCAGCCGGAAAAGGTAGTTTTTTCCAAAGTTTGATCATTAGTTTGACAAGTGAGAGTAGGTATAATTACGATATAATCTCGTAAATATTGGCATAAGACACCTAATCAATATGGATGAAGCTTGGATTGATATTGAGGGAATAACGAAGTGGAACGATTTTGTATCGATGTAATTGCAGCGACACCAAATCCGCAACAAGTAGTTTGGGCGGCAATGCACCAGGATTACTCAGAAGATTATGTTTGGAATAGCCGCGATCGCTGGCCCCCTGAGGAAAGATCAGGTGAACTAATTGTTAAGCATTTGTTGGCGGGTGAGCGAGGACATTATGGCTGTTTAGAACACCCCCAAATTACGTTTAATGTTGGTTATTTTCCTCACTCAATGATGCAGCAAGTTCGCACCCACAGAGTTGGTGTGAGCTTCGATGTTCAATGTTTGGCGGCTAATACTCATATAACGTTTGTTAACGATAACGGCGAAACTTCCAAAGAACTCAGAACAACGATTGGAGAGTTGTACGAACGGTGGACGAACGGTGAAAAAAACATTCCTCAAAAATCTATCCTGGGAATCAATGAAAAACCGTATATAGACTATCAATGTGAAGGCAAAAACCGCATCTTTAAAATGTATTTGCGGGTTCTTAATGAAGAAAATGGTTTATTTGAAACGGGACATATAAAAGATGTAATATTCAGTGGAATTCAGCCTGTTTACAGAGTTACTTTAGCTGATGGAAAAACCCTTGATTGTACCGTAAATCATCGCTTGTTAACATCAGCAGGTTGGCAGACGATGGGTGATGCAGTTGGTTTAATAACATCTACTGATGGCTGTGTTGTTAAACTCACAAAGCCTTGCTCAGTGATGTGTAATGGTATAGCCGTGGCTAGTAACACAGAATCATCACAATGGCAATCTCAGCGACAGTCTGCTGGTACTAACATTAAGGCGCACCCTGTCAAGGTTACTAAGGTTGAATATTTGGGTAAGCATAAGACCTATGATTTAGAGGTAGACGGTCAATGGCATAACTTTGTCGCTAATGGAATGGTAGTGCATAATTCCTTTCGCTATACGGGACAGCGAATTATTAATGTTGCTCAAGGAAAGCAAGACATCGAAGAGGTATTTTACCTGCGTCCTGTAGGAAACTATACCAACCGTCAGGGAAAGCGTTATTTCTATTCTGAAGCCCAACGGAGTGAAGATATAAAGTGGTGTTTAGAGGCTTGTAAACGGTATCAGCAACGAATAGAGGAAGGGTTATCTGAAGAACATGCGAGAGGGTTAATTCCTTTCGACGCTAGACAGAATTTTGTCCTCAGTTGTAATATGCGATCGCTGATGCACCTTTTGGACTTAAGATGGAAAAAAGATGCTCAACTAGAGGCGCAGAAGTTCTGCGAGCTTCTTTATCTACATTTTGAAAAATGGTCTCCGGCTGTCGCTAAGTGGTATAAGGAAAACCGTGCCAAAAAAGCGAAATTATCGCCCTAAAACATTGATTGGTGTAATCACACGTAGGGGTAATCGTAGGGGTAATCGTAGGGGCGAAGCATTCGCACATAGATGGTTCGGTTCTAGTACCCAATTGTCTTAGCGAATGCTTCGCCCAGATAAAAGGTTGAGGCGGGTAAAAAAAACCTTAGTCAATTAAACAGCGGGTAAACGCACCTGAAAGCAGCTACCCACCCCAACCTGACTGGTAACTGTGATTTTCCCGCCATGACGCTGCGCGATCGCAGCAGCAATAGCTAAACCCAACCCTGTCCCCCCCTCACGGCGAGAACGGGCTTTGTCCGCCCTCCAGAAGCGATCAAACACAAAGGGTAACTGCTCTGGCTCAATGCCAATTCCTGTATCCTTAACACTAACAATGGCAAAGCGATTAGTTTTTGCCAAAATTAAGTCTACTTTCCCTTTAGCAGGCGTGTATTGAATCGCATTTTCCAGTAAGTTACAAAATAAGCGAGTCAGTTGTGATTCATCCCCCACCACAGAAACCGTCGCTAGCCACTGAGACTGGAGTGTAATCTCTTTGTCTTGAGCAAAAGGTTCTAACAAATCCAGCAAATTCTGTAAAAATTTATTCAGAGAAATTGGCATTTTCTCACGGCTAGGAGTTGATACTGTGCGATCAGTTCGGGCTAAAAAAAGTAAGTCTTCTGATAAATGACTCATCTGATCGGTAGCACTTGCGATCGCCGCTAATTTTTTCGCATCCTTGGGGTGAATTCGCTCCGGATGATTTCGCATCACATCGACGGATGCTTTAATCGCCATCAAAGGACTACGTAACTCATGGGACGCATCTGCTGTAAACTGTTTCAGTTGCTGAAAACTTTGTTCAATCGGCTCCAAAGCTTTCTGCGTCAACCAAAGTCCGCCCAAACCGACTAAGCCTAACCCCATAAAACCCCCCATCCCCAATCCCCACAGCAGTTGACGCTGGACGATTTGGATATCCTCCATCGATTGAGAGGCGCGAATAAACCCTTCTAGAGAGGGTTGATTGGGGGTTGAGCCATCTTTAAACACAGAAATGGTGTACGTGCGAATCTGTCTAGGCTTTTGCTTCTCCTCTAGGGTTTGAGAACCGACTCTGAGTCTAGAGTCCAACTCTAGGGCGCCTCGACTTGCCAAAAGTTTACCCTTGGCATCAAACCATTCTAAACTTTGCTGATCCCGATTAAAAATATCACGCCAGGGAACCGCATCAACTTGATTAAGATATTGAGAACCCTTCATTTTCACAGGAGTGAACGAGGCGGCGGCGGCTTGAGCCAGAGTTAGTAATTTTTTATCCAGTTGATCATAAAGATTGCGGCTAACAAAGACATAAACTCCCGTGCCAAAGAAACTCAAAATTGCTGCCATTACAGTTAGGTAAGACAACAATAGACGCCATCGTATACCTTGAAACATTATCAGTCTTGACCCTTCGCTTCGAGCAAGGGAATTTGGTTTGTAGGGGCGGGTTTCACTACTATCGTTTCTGCCCCTCACAGTAGATGTAACTAAACCCGCCCTGACTGTGTGTATGTGTGGATTTTACCAATAACCTTAAGGAGAAAAACCCTAATTTAACGAAACCCGCCCTGACCGAGATTTGAATCATTGTAAAACCAATGAACAATCAACAATCACTGTTTCAAACGATAACCCAAACCATAAACCGTTTCAATCAAATCACTAGGAGCGCCGCCGGCTTCAAGTTTCTGTCGTAAACTGCGGATATGAGCTTTAACCGTCGCTTCTTCCGGGAGTCGCTCAAAGGGCCAAAGGTGTTCTAAGATTTGAGCGCGGCTAAATACACGACGACCATGGCGTAAGAAAAATTCTAACAACGAATATTCTTTGGGTGAAAGCGATAAGAGGTTATCTTCATAAAAAACTTCACAGGTACTTGGATCTAGACGCAGCTTTCCCCACTCCAATACTGGCGGTGCAGTAGAAACACCCCGACGCAGTAAAGCTCGAATGCGAGCTGATAACTCTTGCAGGTCAAAGGGTTTAACTAAATAGTCATCAGCTCCTGCATCCAATCCCATAACCTTATCAGTAATGGTATCCTTAGCCGTTAGCATCAGAATCGGAGTGCTACAGCCTTGGGAGCGTAGTCGCCGACAGAGTGCAATCCCATCAATTTTGGGTAACATAATGTCCAGCAAAATTAAGTCATAGGTGACAGAATCAGCGAAATCTAACCCCTCCTCCCCATCATGCGCCACATCGATCGCATAATGTTGATCGGTGAGATCTTCTTCTAGGGCATCGGTAATGCGCTCATCGTCTTCCACGAGTAAAAGTCTCATCTGTGACACATGTTTCTATGACTTGTCGCTCCCAAGGTAAGCTCACATACTGATCAAACTAGGGTGATGGTACAGCCTCAGTTTCTTCCTCTTCTTCCTCTGTTGGCATAGCTTCAGTTTCTTCCTCTGTTGGCATAGCCTCGGTTTCTTCCTCTGTTGGCATAACCTCGGTTTCTTCCTCTGTTGGCATAACCTCGGTTTCACCTGCGGGATTTTGCTCTTCTAAAGCAGGCTCCTCAGGTATAGTCGTCTCATTCTGACAAGCTCCCAACAATGATGCCAAACCCAACAACACAGAAAAAGCGACAATCTTTAACTTCACAGCATTACCTCCTAAATTTTCCAAGTCCAACCTTCTTACCGGAGTAATTGGGTTGCTTATGCGTTCCGGCTTGGCGTTAATCGCCGTTACACCCTTAAAAAGCCCTTTATTTTTCGGCTTCATCTGCTAAGTTAAACTCAAAAAGTAAAAAACTCGATAAAATCACACAATAGTTTCTGCCTTACTCTAAAACCCGTAGCCACTTCAGTAGGCATCATTCTGTATGAGTCCGATCTCCGATACCCTCGTTACCGCCTTCGAGTCATACCAGACGGGTGACTTCCATCGATCTGAATTGCTCTGTCGCCAAATTCTTTCACAGCAACCGGATTCCACTGAAGCGCTGCATATCCTGGGTACGATTGCTCACCAACTGGGGCGGCTTGATGAAGCGATTGCCTGTTATCGTCGGTTGATAACTCTCATCCCCGACTATGCTGAAATTTACTACAGCCTAGCGGCAGCGCTACACGCCTCTGGAGAGTTAACTCAAGCTATTCCTTACTACCAACGGGCGATCGCGCTCAAGCCCAATCACAGTTCAACCCATTACGACCTAGGCAATGCCTTCAAAGAGCATGGTAACCTATCGGCGGCGATTGAACAGTATAAAAAAGCACTTAAACTCAATCCTAGTGATCCAGATGTACACTGTAACTTAGCCAACGCCCTCTTAGAACAGGGACAGAGTGAACCTGCGATCGCGCATTACCAACAGTCCCTTACCCTAAGTCCGAATAATCCTGGTGTTTACTATAACCTGGGCAATGCCCTAATCCAGCACCAGCAACTCAACTCCGCCATACAATCCTTTCGTTGGGCAGTTAGCCTAGCGCCCAACTATGGGGATGCTTATCTTAAACTAGCCGAATCACTGCACCTATTGGGTCAACTCAAAGAAGCAATTTTCTATTACCAGCAGGCAATTTTCTTCCAAATTAACACCCCTGAAGCGCACTGTAACTTAGGCAATGCTTTCCTCGAACAAGCTCAATTTCAGGACGCCCTCAGCCATTATCAAAAAAGCTTAACCCTAGATCCTAAATTTTTCAAGGCTTATGTGGGCATAGGTTGCACACTATTACCCCAAAATCAGTTCGAGAAAGCCACAAATTATTTACAACAAGCCCTGCGTCTAAATGCCACTCATCCTGAAGCCAACCATAACCTAGGACTTGCCTTAGCGAATCAAAACCAAGTAAACGAGGCAATTCCCTACTTCCAAAAAGCGTTTCAATTTAAACCGGATTTGATTGAAGCTCAATGGCAGAGTCAACTTGTCTTACCCATTCTCTACGAAAATCAGAGACAAATTTCCATTTGGCGTCAGCATTTTTGCCAGGGACTCAATTACTTACAACAACAAATCGCCTCATATACCGCTGTTCAGAGAAAACAAGCAGTCAAAGCATTAGCCAAACATGCCTTCAGCTTCTACCTAGGGTATCAAGGATTAAATGACCGAGGCGTACAACGGAAATATGGAACATTAGTTCATCAAATGATGGCTACCCATTATCCCCAGTGGGCAACGCCTCTATCCTTACCCCCACTTAGTCTCACTGATAAGATCCGTGTCGGTTATGTTTCGGCTTATTTTCGCGGACATACCGTTGGTAAATTAACCTTAGGCTGGATAAAAAATAGCGATAAACAGAGCTTTGAAATTTATACTTACCACATCGGTCATAAAACCGACTTTATAACGCAAGAATTCAAAAAGTATAGTGATAAATTTTATCACATTTATGGTAACTTAGATACCGTCTGCCAACAAATACTCGCCGATCAACTCCATATCCTCGTATTTACCGATATCAGCATGGATGGCTTGACCAGTCTCATTGCTGGCTTGAGGCTAGCCCCGGTACAATGCGTGACCTGGGGGCATCCAGTAACGTCGGGTTTACCTACCATTGATTACTTTTTATCGAGTGAATTAATGGAGCCAGACAATGCAAAATATCACTATAGCGAACAACTGATTCCTCTGCCCAATATCGGCATTTGTTACGAAAAGCCATCGATACAAAACCCGACCAAAACCCGATCTGACTTTCAGCTTCGCGAGGATGCCGTTATTTATCTGTCTTGCCAATCATTATTTAAATATCTGCCCCAGTTTGACTTTATTTTTGCCCAAATTGCTCAACGAGTACCCCACGCCCAATTTGTCTTTATTGCCTCTCCAAGTTCTCGGATTACTGCCCAATTCAAAGCCCGTTTACAACGAGTATTTACTCAGATGGGTCTCAATCATCAAGATTACTGTATAATTTTACCCAAACAGGACTGGGTGAGTTACATTAATCTTAATTTAGTCTCCCATATTTTTCTAGATACCTTAAGTTGGTCTGGGGGAAATACCACCTTAGAAGCAATTGCCTGCGGTTTACCTGTAGTAACCTGTCCGGGTGAATTTATGCGCGGTCGTCACGCATCTGGTATATTAAAAATGATGGGAATAACAGAAACAATTGCCAATGATGAAGCTGAGTATATCGAGATTTCCGTGGGACTGGGTTTAGACAGCGACTGGCGACAAAATATGGTGAAGAAGATTTATCAAAACCATCATCGACTTTATGATGATCGCACAGGTTTAAGATCCTTAGAATCTTTTTATAAGAAAGTGATATCAACTAGGTTGGGGCGGGTTTAAATCGATTTGCAGCAGGTAAGAAACGATAATAGTGAAACCCGCCCCTACAAAACCCATGACAAAGGACAATTATCACCATTTCCGCCGCCAGTTAAAAAAGCCTTCCAGTAGATTTTGTAACATCTGATTCCGCTCTAAGCGTTGACGTTGCCACTCCTGTGCTGTTTTAGAAAGAATCTCTGACATTGTAGGCGAAGCTTGGGGCATTTTAGCCAGTGATCCCACCTTAATTTTATGACGAATCAGCAGCGCGATCGCACCAATCAATTCATCTGCACCTGCTCCCACAATTAACCCACCTAAAATCGTCCCATTCCGACGCACCACCAGCTTACAAAACCCAGTTGTTTCCCCGATAATTTGCGCCTTATCCAAAGTTTTGAAAGAGTGTCGCACCACCCAAACTTCCTTCCCATAACGCTCTCTGGCTTGCGCTTCCGTTAACCCCACCCGTGCTAAGGTTGGATCAGTAAAAATTGCCCAGGGAATCCCCTGATAGTCTACAGTCCATAAGGGAAAAAATAAAGCATTTTTTATCGCAATATTCGCTTCATATTCGGCAATATGCTCAAATTGATAACCACCAATCACATCACCACAAGCATAGATACGGGGATTAGTAGTTTGCAGTTTTTGGTTGAGTTTCAACCCTTTTCGGGAAAACTTGACACCAACCCCTGCTAAATTTAAGGATTCAATATTAGGCGTTTGACCCGTCGCCCAAAGAATTTCATCAATTTCAATGGCTCGATTTCCCACTTGCACCCATTTTTTCCCCTCAATCAGCCTTATCTGAGTTACTGAACTTTGAGTCAAAACACGAATTCCTTCAGCTTCTAATTGCGCTTGAACTAGACACGACGCCTCTGAGTCTTCTTGGGGAAAAATATGAGCCTCACTCACCGCCAGTGTCACCTGGTAATCCAGCCGCGCTAATGTTTGAGCTAGTTCGACAGCATGGGGAGTGCTACCAACAACTAACCAATTTTTCTGTAACTGAAAGGGAGAGGTTTCTTCTAGATCCTCCGGTTCTCCCAGAGGGGTAGGTTTTATGACTTTATCGGTTTCTGGAGGAACCCTATTAGTCAAACCCGCCCCGATAACTTTGTGTCTAGACTTATCTACGTGATTCCAGATAGTTCTTGGGGTACAATAACAGGTTGTATCTAACCCATCGATATCAGGAATTTCTGCACAAGAGCCCGTTGCAATTAAATATGCCCTTGCCCGTAAGCGTCGGTTATTGAGAACAAAACCTAGGTGAGGTAAGCGGCAAAATTCTCCGTCTCCATAAATGACATCCACACCTAAAGATGCCAAAATTGCTGGAGAAGTGGCTTCAGAACAGGTAGAAACCACCATGTTTGCCCATTCCATGGCTTCGGTAATTTGTACAGTAGGAAAGTAGAGGGTTGACTCAAAAGGACTCAGATCCGTTTTAATATCCTCTTTCTCTGCTTCCCCGAGGTGCCATGGCACGTCTCTAGATGATTCCCCGGCTTCCCCTGGTTTGTTGACTAACTGTTCTTTTAACTCAGGAGTATCAGGAATCAAGGGAGTTATAGAAGGATAAATCCCAAATTTAGGTGCCTTCCGTACTTGCTGAAGAACGCGCCCCACCTGCATCAATGCCTGATTGTATAGCGCTTCTTTACCCAGCCAGTTGCTTTGGAGGTTCTCAGGTTCAATTAGGGCAACACGAGCCTTTAATTGAGATGCAGCCAGAGCAGCATAAGCGCCAGCCCTGCTATTACCAATTACAATAAGGTCATAGTCATTCGTCATTTGTCATTCGTCATTTGTCATTCCCGATTATTTCTCCAATTCTATAAAATTTTTACACAAATACCTCCAATACCTCTGCGTACCTCTGCGCTAACCTCTGCGTACCTCTGCGTTAAAAAAATATAATTGCTGCATCATAATTCATAACTTATAAAAGTTTTCAGAGCATCTAATAAACGTTGATTATCCACTTGGGTGCGAATAGCAACTCGAAAATAACCATCGCCCAATTCCGGAAAGCTCAAGCAATCCCGAATTAAAATACGGTGGTGCTTGAGTAAGTGTTCCTGAAGTTGGGAACAGGAGTATTCTGAGCGAACTAGCAAAAAGTTAGCCGCGCTGGGATAGGGATGTAACCCTGGTAACGATGATAACCCTTGAAAAAGGTGCGATCGCGCGGCGGGTAGCCAATCCCAAGTCTGTTGTTGAAATGCTTGATCCTGTACCACAGCCCTACCAGCAGCGACAGCGAGAACGTTGACAGACCAAGGATCACGCCACTGTTGCCAGCGTTGTAGCCGTTCAGGATGGGCAATAGCATAACCTAAACGGAGTCCGGGGAGGCTGTAGAATTTAGTCAGCGATCGCAAAATGACCAGATTTGGATAATCCTGCACCCAAGGAATCAGGCTTTGCTGCTGAGCGGGTGGCAAAAAGTCCATAAAGGCTTCATCCACAACCACTAGGGCAAATTGCTCCAAATAAGGCAGCAGGCTGGCTGTATCCCATAATTGACCCGTTGGATTATGGGGATTATTCAGCAGCAAACCCTGATGTTTGCCAGAGACTAATTTTGGGATTGGGGATTGGGGATTGGGGATTGGGTATGGGGGATTGGTAATTGGGGATGGGGGATTGGTAATTGGGTATGGGGGATTGGGCGAAGCATTCGCGTTGGGATGTTGGTAAAAAACCGATAGATCTGGGCGCGAATGCTTCGCCCCTACGAATCCAACGAATGGATGACTTCCAAATAAAAGACACGCCCTGATTCTGGCATTAAACGCCCTGAGCGCCCGTTGGTAGTCGCTAAAGGCTGGAGTCAGGATAATCGTTTCCTCCAATTCTGAGAGTTCCCTGGCTGCCCAGGTTAATAACTCAGCCGAGCCATTCCCCGGTAGAATCCAGTCAGGGTTCAGCGTGGGATGGAGTTGACTCAGAGCCACCCGTAGTGGGTAGTAATCCGGTTCAGGGTAGGCAACCAACTTATCAAGATGAGACTCAATCGCCGCGATCGCACATTTTGGCGGTCCCAAAGGATTGATACTCGCCGAAAAATCCAGAATCAGGGAAGGGGAACAACCTGCCCGCGCCGCCGCCCAGGCTAGATTTCCCCCGTGAATGGGTCGTTTCAAGGATAAATTCTCCTTAAAATCAGTCTGTAGAGACGTAGCATGCTACGTCTCTACATTCTCTCTCATCTTCTCCACCAATCAGGTTTGACTACACCCTTACTTCGGAGGAGCAACTTTTTCCTTAAACAGCTTACCCGCAGAAAACGCCGGCACCTTCGTCGCCGGGATTTCCATCTTATCGCCAGTTTTGGGGTTGCGCCCCTCACGGGCTTTGCGTTCCCGCGATTCAAAGGAACCGAAGCCAACCAAGGTGACTTTATCGCCCTCAGAGACAGCTTCCATAATTGACTCCAATGCCGCAGTTAACACCGCATCCGCTTGTTTTTTGGTCACAGCAGCTTTTTCCGCCACTTTATCCACTAATTCGCCCTTGTTCATCATAAATCTCCTTATTTCTGCGCGAATCCAAGGTCAACGCTTACTCTAACCCATTAGTCTAGAGTTGAGTATTTTGACCCCCAGAACCAGGGGTTTCAGGGAAAAATGCCTGAAACACCCACCGGCTCGAAGTTTCACTGCATTATTCTAATGGCTGATTGCCAGATATGGAACGTTGAAACCTTTAAATTATGTAGATTTCGGCATTTTTGAGTATAAATACCGACTATATTTTTTAAGATTCCGCCAAACTTACCCAAAAAACGCCCATTCGATCCCTGCGGGTAGGGGCGCACGTCGGTGCGCCCTCTTCGTGACGTGCGCCCTCTAGCGATGAACTAACTTATTAATCTGGAACCAATGGGGGAACCCTTACCTGTTTCTATCGGGTGGTAACGGCACTCGACCAGAATCCTTTAGGGGCACGGCAGTGCCGTACCCCTACCGCTGAACCGATGCTCTAGAACCCACCCGTCGTGGGAAACCCTCGGCGCTGTAAAACTTCCTGCGCCTCTTGCCCTGGCGTGTAGTTGTAGCCAAAAGCACCACGTTCTGAGTCATCCAGAATCTGAGGCGTGAGCAATACAATCACCTCTTGACGTTGGTTTGTCCGTTCTGTACTTCTGAACAACGCTCCCAGAATCGGTAAATCGCCTAAAATTGGCACCTTTCTTACCGTTGTGCGATCGCTCTCCTGAATAATACCCGTCAGGATTAGAGTTTGCCCATCACGCAGGCGAATTTGACCCGAATTCAGATCACGCACATTCAGAAGAGCAATTTGGTTGGTATCCTCTCCAATGGAAATGTTTTGTACACTGCCGATAGAGGTAACTCTCGGATTGACGTTTAGAGTAACAAACCCATTATCGTCAATGCGCTCAACTGTGACACCCAGTTGTAAACCAGCTTCTTTAATCTCTGTGGTGACAGTTACCGTCGTGAGGTTGTCACTGCTTTCTGTCTCCCTCCGAATATTTCCCACAACCTCCTGTGTCAGGTTAACACCTGCTGTCTGTCCTTCTTGGATTAACAAAGTGGGATCAGTCAAAATCTTGGCATTTCCACTCGTAATTTGAGCTTCTAACGAGGCTAAGAATCTTTTCGGAAACTGGAACAGATCGGGGAGAGCCGCCGTAATTGTTCCCGATGTACCTTGCTGAAATGTTGTGGTTGTCATCTCAGGACTACCAGTACCTGGAATCGGATTACCCATATCATCAAGCGTGGGAGGAACCGCTGGAGTAATCGTTGTGTTTACGATAGAAGGTGTTCCCAATGTAAATTCTGTAAGACCTGCCGAAAATGGATCGGCTGCAACTCCTGCACGAGTGGGAAAGGCGGCTCCATCTCTACCTGGAGAACGGTCAATCGTAAAAATACCTCTGACAGGGTCGTTAAAAATACTTATCGTATCTACACCCGTTCCTGGAACGACTGTTCCGGTACCCGTTGGATCAAAGAACGTATTTGCACCAGCAAACGGATTGGGAATAACCGGTCGAGCTGCTAAACTACCCGTTGTCTGAACTGCTGTAGGTGGATTAAACTCACCGTAATTGAAGACTGCCGCCCCATCATCGACGACAAAAAAGCCGTCATCAATGCCGAAGGAAAAGCTTGTATTAAAGGCATCGGTTCCCAACAAGTTAACGTCAATAATCTTGACATTAATTGCCACCTGACGACGCCGCAGATCTAACTGCGTCAGGTAAGCCGAAGCCAGTTCAATGTGGCGGGGCTCACCCACCAGGGTAATCGCATTCAATCGCTCATCCGTTGAAACCGCTAATCCCCTCAGCAACAAGGCACCCGTTGCTTCCCCTGGCTGATTGACGGTGAGGGGTCTCAACTCAGCGGGTTGTTCGGTTTCCCGAATCACGGCTCCTGTTTCTTGATTGAATTCTCGTTCAATCGGGATAACCACCTGTTGCACTTCTGCCCCTTGGGTTGCTAGGAAGGCAGAGGCGCTGGAAACGCTAACCTGATTTAACCGTAAGGTACGACTAATAACATTACGTGCCGCTTGGGGCAGGCGAGTCCCCACAAATATAGTACGTCCCCGACGATTTGCCTGGAGTCCAGCAAGCTGGAGAACGTAGTTAAACACATCTTGAACGGGTTCGTTTTCTAAATCCAGGGAAATTGTTTCCTCAGCCGCCGCCGCTGCCTCACCACCGCCTCCTCCAGCAAAGGCAAGGTTCAATCCAGCCGATCGCGCCAAGAGTGCCAATACTTCTCGGACAGGAGCTTCTCGTAAGGACAGGCGGGGTACTACAGCCGCTGTTCCTAGGTCAATCTCGCTGGCGGCGGCATTCAGATTAGAAACCGCAATATCCCCCACAGGTGGCGCAACAGCCCTAGGTAAGAATGGGGGCGCGGGAGCAACCGGTTGGACTGTCCCTGCAGGTGCAGCCGGAACCCCATCAATGGTAATTGTCGGATTGGGAACTAAAACATCGGGTGAAGGGGCTGGAACCAGGGGAGTGGGAGTTGGTGGGACTTGGGTTGGTTGGGGAATTTGCGGTGTCGGGGTTTGGGCAATAACTGGGGGTGAATTGAAACGCGGGGATTGCGATCGCGCAGTGGCGGGAGATGAAAAGTCTGAGTTGGATCGAGTTGTCCCTGGATTGGGTAGAGTGGGAACGGTTGATCCTAATTCTCTTGGTGGCGGAGCAACCGGAATAGAAATGTTCTGTTGATTTTCTGGTGCTGGATTAAGATTGAAATTCGCTGGAGCGGTAATCTTAGGTTGAGTGGCAATAGGACTCGTTGCCACATTCATCGTCTCTCTCCCCTGGGTTCGTGCACCTCTGCTTCCTACTTGGGGAATACTCACATTGTCTCTAGTCCCGGCGCTATTTGTTTGAGTAGAGGAGGGTAGCGTCGGTGAATTAATGGATACTGACTCCCCAGAGGGCGAGGAAACCGGAATCGGCACGGCGGCTTGATTGCTGGGAGCGGGACTAATTCCTAGGGTAATTGCCTGAGACGCTTGCTGGAGAATTTGACCCTCCGGTGAACTTTGGGTCCCACTCACGGTTACCCGAATGCTGTTAGGCTCGATTTGACTCACCGTAACGGCTGTAATACCGGGCATGGGGTTGTCTTGGCGAAAGCTATTGCCTTCTCGCAAATTCAACCGAGCATTGACGATATCAGCCACCCAATCCTTACCCCGGTTTATCGGGAAAACTTGGGGGCGCAGATCCCCGGCTTGGGTTTCCAGTATCACTTCTAAGGTACTGCCTCTGGGATTGAGCCGTACTGCGGTGACTTGAGCCGTCGCCGCCCAGACGGGTTCTGTTATCGATAGGGAGACGGCAGTCGCGATCGCGATTCCACTCAACAGTTGATCCTGTCTCACAATTTACTCCTCACTCATGACCTCTAAACCACCTTAATCCTAAGATGCTAGGGTTGACACTCACCCGGTTAAAACGCGGGTGATTCTTCCGTCACAGGGAGGCAGAGTTTTACATCTTCTAGGATGAAACCTTTACCCTCAGAAAGCTTACCTACCGTGTGTCCCACGGCTTGCAGTCCTTTAATTTCTATAATGCGAGCGGATGCTACATCCCGATCGCATTCATACCCACAATACTGGCATTTGTGTACCCGTTGAGAGAGCTTTTTCTTACCTGTATCCTCTAAACAGTTGGGGCAAGTCTGACTTGTTCCGGCTGCGGGTACTTTCTGGAAGTACACACCCCGCTTAAAACAACATTGAGATAGGATATCTAGAAACTGACCCCACCCTGCATCTAGGCAGTGTTTAGCTAAAAAGCCTCGACCTAACGCTTTCAGGTTGAGTTGTTCGGCAAATATCATATCCGCCCAATCACAAAGGTTATGGGCTAACTCCCAATGGTAGTTTTTGCGGTGGCAAGCTATTCGCTCATGTAGTCGTGACACTTTGGCTTGTGCTTTGGCGCGATTGTTTGACCCTGGACGCTTTTTAGACACCTTCTTTTGCAGCGATTTAAGCTTGCCTTCTAGATGTTTAAATGGTCGTGGATTGGGAAACGTTCGCCCATTAGACACGGCGGCAAAGTGCATTAAGCCGACATCTATTCCCAGTGATGTACCAGTCGGACTGATTTCAGGCGACGCCCTGAGTTTGCCGAAGGGTACATCTACTTTCCATTGTAAGGTTAACTGTACATACCAGCCGGATACCCGTCTTACGATTCGTGCTTGTTTAATAGTTGCATCATCGGGAATTGGACGGGATTGGATTAATTTAACCAGCCCAATTTTAGGGAATTTGACATATCTCCCTTGAATGGGATCTTTTCCCATTGATGGAAAAACAAATGACCGCATCCGACCCGCTTTCTTAAACCGTGGAAACCCTCGCCCATTCTCCCACATTCCCTCAAATGCCTTTTGCAAACGCTTAAGGGTTTGCTGTAGCACTTGTGAGTGTACCTGCTTAAGTGCAGGGATATTCTTTTTAGCCTGAGTGAGACTTTCGCACTGACTGGAATAGTTGGGTGCTGGTGCATCCGCTGGTATAATGTACTCGTATTTAATCAAACAAGCGTTTATTGGAGACTTACGGGAATTTGCCCAATCTTTCCGCTCACAAAGGGCATAGTTATAGACTCTACGACATTGTTCTAGCCACTCAGCAAAAGTGGCTACTTGAGCGGTAGTTGGTTTTAGCTTAAACTCGTAAATCAGATTAAACACTTGCTCGACCATACACAACGTTTTCTAAAATTATACTACACTATTAATTGAGTAGAGTCAGAAAAAAAATACATTCGCAACTAAAGTTGCGCTTGCTGGACGCCTTGCTCGGTTTCATCCCTCGGATAAATCACGAGGGACTTTTCACCATCGCTTGTACTGTAAATTAATTAAGCTGGGTTCAGAATTTCTTCCCAGACGTTCCACTGCAACGTCTCTACACCTCCTGCACCCCTACGCCCAGACGTTCCACCCCTTACGTCTCTACATTACTGGGCAGGTTCTGGGGCTGCTGCTGCTGCTGCTGCTGCTTCCTGCTTTTGTTCCTCACTCAAGGGCATTAACACATCCAGTCTATAGTTTGTTTTCAGAGTCGGTTTAGCATCGGGGATGATTTTTTCGTCTTTCTCTACATACGTTGATACTACTGTACCTTTGTCATCGACCAACAGCCCTTGCGGTGTACTGATCTCTGTCGTCAACTCTTTGACAACGACTAAGGTTTGCAGTCGTTCAATACTGCGTAAAACTGACTGGATTTCGTTAAAGCTGCCCTCCATTTCTAAATTAAAGCTTTTGCGTTTGAGTTTACCGTTAACAGCTGCTCCCAGGGAACCATCGGTAACGATATCACTTTCTTCTTCGTTTACCTCGACAGGTTCATAACTCGTCAATTCTCCGTCTATGGGTTTAAAAAATCCATTCACATCCAACAGCAAAGTATCTATCGATTGTTCATTGGCAAATAAACTTAACACCTTTTGGTTTTGCTGCTTTGCCTGAGCCAATTCTAATTGTTTCTGTTGAATTTGCTGCTGGATCTCTTGAGGATCTTGGCGCTGACTCTCCTTTTCTTGGCGCTGAGTTTTTAACGTGTTGTATTCTTCAAAGACGGGCTGCACAACATTCATCGCCAAGTAAGCTGCCCCCAAAATTCCTAAGACAGCGAAGATAATTCCCGAAACTTTTGGCGTGAAGGTAATCCCAAACGCGGTGGGATAATTTGGCGCTTCCTCCTGCTCTTCAACGGGGATAAAATCTGGATCAGCATAAGTCATAGTTACATCACTCCGTAGTTGTCTCAGTTGGGCTTGGGCTTGGGCTTGGGCTTGGGCTTGGGGCTGGGGTGGCTGTCTCCGTTGCCTGATTCTGCTTAATCTGCTGTAAGGCTTTGAGCCGAGCCACTAATCCCACCGCTCCTTTGCGGTCAATTTCGCGCAATAGTTCAGAGGCGGGGACATTTGTCAAGCTAGTTTGAACGGTATAGCTGACCACTTTGGGTAACTCGTAGGTAATCTCAGCAACCGTCTCGTTGCCTTCCTTTTGCGGTACTTCTAACTTAGCGGGGTTCTCCTCCAGTTGAGCGCTAACGATACGAGTTTTTTCATCTTGAAAGAAGGGAGATTGTTTTAGCGTCAGCAGAAAGTTGTTCACATCATCAAATGTCTTGGCTACGCCAGAAATCTCTAAGTTCATCGTGGGTAGGGGCGTGTTACCCTCAGTCCCCGCAGCCCCCTCAGCCACTTCGGTTTCCGTTTGCTCAATCGTTTGAATTTGTACATCGGTGGGGACGCGATCGCGAACATCCTGTAAAATAGCTGACCAGGGCTTAATTTGATTAAACACCGTTGCCAGCGCCTCAGTTTCATTTCTAGCCGCTTGGATTTGAGTATTAAGCGCGGCTATTTTATCTTTTTCCGCTTGCAAGCTTGCTAATTCGGCGTCGATTTCAGCAATTTCAGCGGTTAACTTGGCATTTTCCTGAGTCAGCCAAAACCAACCAGCGCCGACTAACCCAGGCAGAAGTAAGCCGACAATCACACCCAGAATCAGCGGCGTCATTTCCCCCATTTGGACTTGTTTTTTGGCTTTAGGGGACTCTGAGCCTTTATCGGCTTTGCGATAATCGGGTCTATCGTTAAGAAAATTAATATCGAGACTATACATTAGGGTTAAACCTCCCGCAATCCTAATCCTAGTACCGTTCCCAATCCGGGTCGTTGTACTGGGGGAACATCTTGCTCCATCTCTAAGGATAGTGCCGCAATCGGATCAACCTGAGTAGTGGGCAAGCTTAATCGTTGGGTGAAAAATTCATCCAGTTGCCCAATTCCGCCGCCGGGTCCTGCTAAGAGGAGTTGAGCCACTTCTAGATTTTCACTCTGATTTAAATAAAAGTCGATGGAACGACGCAATTCATCTGCGAGTTCGCCTAAAACTCTCAGCAGGGCTGCCATTCCCGGATTAATTCCCGTGGCGCCTGTGCGAATGCCATCCACGGGGGTGTTGGGTATAGTCATTCCTTGCAAGAGTTCTGTGTTTCTAGATGTCGGTAAATTCATCGCTCGCGACAAGGCACTCTGGAGTTGGAAGGTGCCAATGGGAACGGTGCGGGAAAACTGGGGTACACCATCGACAATAATGGCAATTTCAGTACTATCAAATTCTATATCCACTAATACCGCCGCTTCTTGGGGAGCAAATTGTCGTAATTGCTCGCGAATGGTGCGAATCAGGGCAAAACTATTGATTTCTAGCACATCAACTTTTAACCCCACCAGTTGGAAGGTATCCAGATAGGTGTCGGTCACCTCCCGGCGCGTTGCCACTAGCAAGACTTGTACTTTTTCAATCCCATCTTCGTCCATGAAGAAGCCCAGTTTTTGGTAATCTAGGTCTACTTCTTCGCGAGGATAGGGTAAGTATAGACCCGCTTCATGGTTAAGCACCATATCTCGCAGTTCAGTGTCATCAAGTTCGGCGGGAATGGGAATAATCCGGATCACCGCTTCCCGCATGGGGACAGCCGTGGCGACTTGCTCAACTTTGAGTTTATGCTCGGCGAGAATTTCAGTCACCAGTTCAGCTAAACTGGCGGCATCGATAATTTTCCCCCCGTCAAATAATCCTTCGGGGACTTCGTGGGTGTGAAGAGTCACCAACTTGTAGCCCTGCCCTTGCTTACGCAGTTGGGCGATACTAATACGTTCTGGTGCTAATTCTATCCCGATACCTTTCTTGCCCTTAGAAAATAGATCTTGGAAACGGTTAAACATAGCTCAGGTGGGGACTGGTGTCAAAATTATAAGGCTAAACTGGCTTAAGCGTTGATTTCTCATGTTCTGGCGAGACGCCAAGCCAGCTACATCGTTGGCGGCTAACTGGCGGGAATAGTTCTGCCGTTATGGTTAGCAGGCGTTCCTTTATTCCTAATCCCTCTATACTTATGATAAGCTACCCTCTGCTAGGCTGGCGGTAAGGTACACTCAGTACAGCGAAGATTTTCGGTTGCGATCGCTCCAAGGACAGACAGAGCCATGTTCCAGGCCTGTATGGCGCTATGGCAAACAACTTACAGCAGAGTATCACTGCTTATTGGTTTAACTTACTTTTGGTCGGGATCTGGAAAACCTCTCTCCATCCCCCCTTGCCCCCATCCCCCCTTGCCCCCATCCCCCCTTGCCCCCCTTTGAAAGGGGGGTATAAAGGGGGGTTAGAGAGAGAAGGCGTTGAATTCTCCCCCTTCCGTGCAAAAAAAAGCGAAGCATCCTTATCAGTGTCGCCAGTTCTATCCTGCCATATCCCAGACTTAGGGAAGTTCAGAACCGAGTAATCTCTCAGAAGTTTACCGGAGAAATTAGCAACGACAACGATCTGAGAACCTGGATCATGCCAACGCAGGTAAGCGATGATTTTTGCCTCTGGATCTTCATGAAAAAAGTCAATGTTTTCTGTATGAAGTGCTGGATGACATTTTCGCAGACTAATTAGATTTTTGTAATAATCAAAAAGATTGCAATTTAGTTCATAACTTAATAAAATCCAGTTCAGCTTGTTCGGTTGATTAGGAGTCTGACTTGTGTATTCACCAAACTCTTCACCCATCCACAGCATCTGCACTCCCATTCTGCGCGATCGCCGGCAGGTTCATGCTCTATGGTAAGAGTTGATGATTTCCTCTGGCTGTAGTGCTGATCAAGTTCAATGATTTAACTGTATCAATTTTTACAATATTATACTTTGTAAGTTTTGTTCAAATCTAAGATTGTGAGCAATCACTAATTCATAATGATTTCCCAGCTATTTGACTAAGCCAATCCAGGTCAAGGATAACATCGCCAATTGAGACTGATATAGACGAATAGCGCCATTGCTCCTCTTTATCATTCAGGAAGCAGGTATAGATACTTAGGTAAAAAGACAGAACCGATTGCTTAACAAAGTTTAATGTTTCCCTTCAAACCTTTAGCCCTAATACCAGGTTACTAGCGGTAAATCACTAGATTTTAGTATAGCAGATAACAAAAATCCGACAATTTACTCACGGCTAGTAAAGAATTGAAAACTAAGGCGGCTTAAGACTTACGAAGTAAGCAAATAAAGCGTAGTATGCCTTAGTAATAGAGCGAATTATCCTGCGTAGCGTTCAATTCAATAACCATGTCGATTACCAGTTCCTTATCAGACTTTTCGATACCAGAAATTTTCCAGTTTCTAGAGAAAGGGCAGAAAACTGGAGTGTTGACGCTAGGAGCATTGCCAGAAGATCCAACACCACTCAATGAAATTCATTACATTTGGGTTTACAAAGGACGTATTGTGGCGGCGGCACACCAATTAGATCATCAAGGTTTAGTGAAACTGATTGCTGAACAGATGGGAGTGAGCCAGCGTGTGGTGACTAAACTTGTACAGCTATGTCCGACTGATAAACCCTTGGGGTTGAGCCTCAAACATCATGGAATCTTGTCCATCGAACATTTAAAGCAACTCTTCCAGAGTCAGGTATTGCAGCGAGTGTGTGCTTTATTTGAACTCAAGGAAGGTCAGTTTAAATTCATCCCAAACGCCCCCATACCCACCAAAGAAATGACGGGATTGAACATATCAGCGACGGAAGCAACCTTAAGAGGGTTGCGATTGCTAAAAAATTGGGATAATCTCAGCGATAGACTACCCGATCCAAATTCAGGGTTAGCCAGTATCCTGGCGGGTAGCCCTCCTTATCGCCTATATCCTTTAGAGGAGCAAGTATGGGAACGGGCGCAAGGAACAGTTTCGTTGTCTGCGATAGCCAAAGAACTGAACGTCCCCGTTGAACAAGTGCAGCATGTCGCATTTACCCTGATGACGGTGGGTTTAGTTGAGGAAGTTCCTCTGTTGGCGGGTATTTTGCCAACTCAAGAAATTGAGCCTTTACCCGCTCAGTTACCTGAAGCCTCAGAGAAACACGGGATTACGCCTTCACTCCTGCACAACTTAGTCGGTTTCTTGCGGAGTAAAGCAGGTAATCGTCAAGAGCGACATTGGAATTATGTTTCCACTCATTCATCTCCCACTTCATTACCCTTCCTAAAAAAAGAAAAAGAAACGATTAAATGCTAACCGCTTAATTTTAAGATTGAACATCAACGTTGGTAACGATCTGATCGAAATATTTAGAAAACCACAACCAGTAGTGATGCTCAATCAGGGTTACTTGCTCGCCTTAAATACAGTGTATTTTCCATATTCTTTTGCCATATTTTCTTGCAGGGCTGCCAGTGATATGTCCTCTCCATGATCGACCATTTTTCAAATAGAATGAAATATAGTGATTGGACAAATATTAACTCTCGATAACCGATGATATTCTGCCATAGAGGGGGGTTTAAATTTCGATTGGAATCCTTTAGACTGTGTTTCCACATTCAGAACAATTCCTTCCTGTCGATAGAATCCCATCTGGGGATTATTCTCCTTTTCTTGATTTAGGATACAATTATTTACTAAATAATCACCATTCAAAGATTGATACCCTTGCTACGTCCCTCTGCTTATCTACTCATTGCTCATGGAAGTCGAGATCCACGTCCTCAGCGAGGACTAGAGGAGTTGGCACAGTTATTACACAAACAGTTAGTGAGTCAAGGTGAGGCAAGGGGAGCCTTGATGATTCGCGTCGGAACTGCCACATTAGAACTAGCACCTCTACCCTTACATGAACAAATTTGTCAATTTGCCACCCAAGCTATAGGAACTGACTGCCAGCAAATCCAAGCTTTACCCTTGTTTCTCCTACCGGGGGTACATGTGATGGAGGATATCCCCCAAGAAGTCGCGATCGCACAACAACGGTTAGGGGAAAAAATCATCATCAACCAGCAACCTCATATCGGTGTGCATCCCCGTTTAGGACAGCTACTGGTGAATCAACAGCCAGCTCTAAATGCCCCGATTAAAATTCTAGTCTCTCATGGCACACGCCGTCCGGGTGGTAACCAGCCCGTCGCCGCCTTAGCCGAGCAATTAGGCGCCATCGACGCTTATTGGTCAATCGAACCAACCCTCAGTCAACGAGTTGCTACCTTAGGGTCGGCTGGGTATCAGCATATCGCCATTGTGCCTTATTTTCTGTTTGCTGGCTCAATTACCGACGCGATCGCGCAATCCGTCGTTGAGTTACAACAGCAATACCCTCAACTCCAACTAGAGTTCGGTGAACCTCTGTGCGCCACTCCTGAGTTAGCTGAATTAATCCTAGATTTAATCGAATCCTGAACAATCAAATCTGCGGTATCCGTATTGAACAATGGTTATAGTTCTTTACCCCTAACGAGCAGATTACACTAAAAGTGACCCCGGACGGATGCTTTAGGGCGATAAACCAGGTGCTAGGCTACCATGATCGATCAGGTTTTCAATAATCGTTATCGCGTTGTCAAGATTTTAGGCTCAGGTGTCTCAGGATTAATTTACCTAGCCGCCGATACTCGCCATCCCGATTGCCCGGTTTGCGTAATTCGACAACTCAAGTTACCTACGAAAAATCCTCAGGCACTTGAACGCCTGCAATTTCTCTTAACTCATAAATCTGAAACCCTGGAACGGCTGGCACAAACCAACCAAAATCCAGAAATATTAAACTATTTTGTCGAAAACCGAAAATTTTATCTGGTCGAAGAATTTATTCCTGATCATCCCTTAACTACCTTTAAAAAATCCGATCAACAGCCCAAAGAAGATCAGGGATTAATTCGGTTTCAAGAAATGCTAACTTTGGCGGGTAAGCCCCCTGAACCCGAGGTAGAACCCCCTCTAGTTTCTACCTCTGCCCAAACGTCCATTGCTGATTCTGATAATTTGGAAATATTTACTGGAAGGCAATTACCGAAATCTCTTAATAAATCTAGATTTAAGCAATGGCGTTGGCTCGTTTGGGTGGGAGGAATAAGTTTGATAATTGGGGTTGGATTAATTTGGCTGCTAAGAGAAGATCCCAACGGGACAAAAGCGCAAGATTTTTTGAATCAAGGGGTTGACCAACTAAAAAGTGGTAATGTGCAGGGCGCGATTGAGGCGTTTGATGAGTCGATTCGGCTCAATCCTAACAACCCCTTAGCTTACGGAAATCGGGGAATGGCTTACGATGAGTTGGGAGCGTATCAAGCTGCTATTCAAGATTACAGTAAATTGATTGAGCTTGATCCGAGTAATCTAGACGCTTACTATCAGCGAGGGCTAGCCCGTTACGATTTGGAAGATTGGCAAGGAGCTTTAGCAGATTTTACCGAATTAATTCAGCGAAAGTCCAATGAGGCTCAAGCGTACTACCATCGAGGAATTACTAACTACCAACTGAACCAGTATAAAGCGGCGATTGAAGATCTTGATCAGGCAATTCAGCTCAATCCCAAAAATGCCCAAGCTTATGCGGCGCGAGGATTAGTGCGGGATGCGATGGGAAATAAGCAAGAAGCCATGGCAGACTATACTCAAGCTATTGAGTTAAATCCCAATAACGCCAAAGCTTATTACAATCGAGGCAGAACTCGATTTCATTTGGCAGATTATACCGGGGCTGTAGACGATTATACCCAAGCGATCGCGATTAACCCCACAGATAGTATGGCTTACACAAATCGCTGTCAAGCACAGTTTAACCTAGGAAACTATCGAGACGCGATCGCGGATTGTACGGAGGCGATTAATCTGAATCCGAACAATCACATCGCTTACAACAATCGCTGTATTGCCCACTTAAATCTTCAAGACTATCAAAAAGCGCTCAAAGATTGCAGCCAATCGATTCGCATTGAACCCAGTTATGAAAATGCCTACATTAATCGTGGAGAAATTCGCCGCAAATTAGGAGATAACCAAGGAGCGCTCGAAGATTACATCCAAGCCATTCGACTCAATCCCAACAACAGCGTCGCCTATACCAATCGCGCCCTTGTCCGCCGGGAGTTTGACGATAATCCGGGCGCTCTAGACGATTATACCGAAGCCATTCGACTTAATCCTAATAATGCCTTTGCTTATTCCGGTCGAGGATTAACCCATGCTGCACTAGGGAATACCATGGAAGCGATTAACGACTTAGAACAAGCCTCCAAGCTGCATCTCGACAACGGCAGAATTGATCAATATAATGAAGCCCAGCTTCAACTTAAGAAACTGCGCTAATCCCATGAATGAAGGTGAATAATCGATAAGTAAGTTTGGGACAAGTCAACAACCCCACCCACTTTTGGGATGGGGCTTGTAACTAGACGAGATTACTCTCGCCCGAAACATACGGCGCATTGACTGACGCCTGCTCTTGCGTCCTCTCAAGGGTACAAGAGAGAATGTAATCGTCACGGACATTCCTGGCAGCATTGAGATCTGCATGAGTCTGATGACCGCAGTTCTTACAGCAGAAGCGAGACTTGTTGCGATTTGTCCGTAAGATATGCTTGCAAACATTGCATTTTTGAGAGGTATAGCGAGGGTCTTGATGTACTACTCGCTTACCTAATGCTTCTGCTTTATAGGCTAGAAACTGCTCTTGCTGATAGAATGCCCAACTTCCCAGCCACTTATTCATTTTCTTGCCCCGTCGTTGAGTACGAATGCTGGACAAGTCCTCGATTACAAAGACCGCTACACCTGGCTGTAAGACAAGCTTCTTACTTACACAATGATTCGTATCCTTCATGAACCGCTTCTCGCGTCCCGACATCGCTTTTAATCGACGTTTGGCGCTACGAGTGCCTTTTTGTTGGAGCTTACGACGATTGTATAAGTAGCGTCTTTGTACGCCTCTGATTTTTGAAGAACTGAAAAATTGACCGTCAGAGGTAACAGCCTGATGATACAAGCCTCGGTCGATTCCTTGTATTTTTCCTGTAGCTTGTGGAGGTTCAGCCGTTTCAAATACTAACCTTACCCAAAACTGTTTGTTGTGTTTTGAATAAGTTAGGGTTCCACTGCGAAACTCCCAAGTCTCAAAGATTTCTTTGAAGTGTTCCGGCACATTCAGGATAAGTTTTTCACGCTTACCAATACACGAAAGGGTTAATTGATGCCCCCTCAGTGTCATGGTGCGCTTGTCATAACGCAACCCCGATGTCGGCTTCTTTCGAGGGAGGTGCTTGAATTTAGTTGCCTTAATTGCTTCCATTGCGTTATCCCGAATTGTTTGTAGGAGTGCCGATGGTACATTGGGATATTGCAATCTCAAATCAGCATACATTGCCTTATGAGCCTTGTTTTTGTTGTACGTTCGTTCTTTCAACGCCCAATCAACGTGCTGATTAAAAATGTCAGCACAAAACCCCATCAGAGGCAGAAACCTTTTATGGGGTAAGTTGACGGGGATGGAGACGGTACGCTTGACGGTTTTACCTCCAAAATCCTTGATCGACTTAGATTAGCACAAAAACTTATATGTTTTAGTGGTATACGCAAAGAAAATACATCGAGACTCACAA
>NZ_JAVJRX010000041.1:0-44829 GCF_040219735.1 Coleofasciculus sp. G1-WW12-02
TCCTAGCAAGGTCAAGTTAATCAGGAGGAATAACGGTCTATGCGTAGCGTAAAAAATTGGATGCCTCCATTCTTCCGGCATCCCTCTATCCCTCCTCGCCCTACGAGAGTTGAGGGCGAGGATTCCCGCGATTTTGTTGAATAAACGCTCGAATTCTCTGCTGATATTCTTTACCGGCTACAGGAGCCACATTATAATGATCCGCATCAGGAACAAGGAAGAGTTGTTTTGAACCCGTTATGGTATCAAATAAAACTCGGCTCATGTAAGCAGGTACAACGGGGTCACTCGTACCGTGAATCAAAAGAACCGGCATTTTGAGAGAGCTAACTTTGCTTTTCGAGTTAAACTTTTGCGTCAGCAGCAAATCAGCCGGAAATAAACTATAGATTCTCTGATGATCGACCATATCCCGCATTGAGGTAAATGTACTTTCCACAATTAAACCCCGGATGCTGGGATTTCTCACCGCTAAATCGATTGCGATCGCGCCCCCTAAAGATTGACCATATACGAAAATATCCTGGGGAGGAATACCCTTTTGCTGCACCAGATAATCCCACGCTACTTGAGCATCTTGGTAAACTTGGGTTTCAGTGGGAAACTTCCCGTCACTTTCACCATAGCCTCGGTAGTCAAATAACAAGACATCCAAACCCAATTGGTGAAATTCCATAGCCTGTTCGACATTCGCGCCGATATTTTCCCCATTCCCATGTAAATAAAGCAGCACCCCGATTTGGGGGGAGGTGGCGGGAATCCACCACCCATGGAGACGTTCTTGCTTTCCAGGAGAAACAGGTATCCACACCTCCTGATAACTCAATCCCAAGTCTGCTGGTGTGGTTTTAATCGTCTTAGAGGGAACAAAAACTAGCCGATTTTGCCCTAACCGGATAGAGATGCAGGCTAATAGATAAACGATGGCGACAATTCCCGCTAGGATTAGTAACCTCTTTCCCCGAAAGAAAATATAATTCTTCATCTTGATGCTATTTTTGACTCACCTTGTTTTTCCAGCAGGGCGGGCGCGAGTCAAGTTATCGGTTTTCTCGATAATGTTATCGGTCAAACCCGCCCCGAAAAATTGTCTCCCCCTGCTCACCATAGTTCCACGCCTTACGTCTTTACCAGCTCCCCCTGCTCTATTTAAGCGGTGGTTGCTTGAGATGCCAATCCGTAGATTGTTCGTAAGCATAGGCGACTTGAAATAACTGTTGTTCTCCCAAAACTTTCCCAATTAGCTGCAAACCAATAGGTAATCCTTGGTCATCATATCCACAGGGAATACTCATTCCTGGTAATCCGGCTAAGTTAACGGGAATTGTCATTAAGTCAGATAAGTACATGGTTAACGGATCTGAGGTTTTTTCTCCCGCTTTAAATGCAGTAGTGGGGGCGGTGGGACAAACTAAAACATCAACCTTTTCAAACGCCTGCTCGAAGTCTTGCTTAATTAGAGTGCGAACTTTTTGTGCTTTCAGGTAATAAGCGTCATAATAGCCGGCGGATAGAGCATAAGTACCCAACATAATCCGGCGCTTGACTTCCGCCCCGAACCCGGCTGCACGAGTTTTTTTGTACATTTCCAGGAGATTTTCTGCTTCCGGCGTGCGAAATCCATACTTGACGCCATCGTAGCGAGCTAGGTTGGCTGAGGCTTCGCTGGGAGCAATAATATAGTAAGCGGGTAACCCATAGCGAAATCGGGGACAAGAAATTTCTTGTACTTCAGCGCCTAGGCTTTTGAGCTGTTCAATGGCGTTTTGAACAGCTTTGGCAATGATGGGCTCTAAGCCTTCACCAAAGGTTTCTTTAATAATGCCAATTTTGAGACCAATGGATTTTAAATCAGGTTGCAGGGATTTGGTATAGTCAGGAATCTCCAGCTTGAGACTGGTTGAATCATTCGGATCATAGCCTGCGATCGCATTAAGTAAAATAGCCGCATCTTCTACTGTTCGTCCAAACGGACCAATTTGATCCAACGACGACGCATAAGCGACTAAACCATAACGAGACACTAAGCCGTAAGTGGGTTTCATCCCGACAATCCCACAGAATGACGCCGGTAAGCGAATTGAACCCCCTGTATCGGAACCGAGAGCAACCACACATTCGCTAGCCGCAACAGCGGTAGCCGAACCCCCAGAGGAACCCCCCGGAACGCGGGATAAGTCCCATGGATTCGCCGTCTGTTGATAGCTAGAGGTTTCGCAGGAACTCCCCATGGCAAATTCATCCAAGTTGGTTTTGCCAACCATGACAGCACCCGCATCCTTAAGTTTTTGAGTCACGGTAGACTCATAAGGCGGGACAAAGTTTTCCAGAATCCGAGAGGCGCAGGTGGTGGGAATACCCTGGGTACACATATTATCCTTGATGCCAATTGGAATCCCAGCCAACATGCCAATCTCTTCCCCAGCCGCGATTTTGGCATCCACTTGACGTGCCTGTTCTAGGGCATGGTCTGCAGTAATATGCAAAAAGCTATGGACTTTGGGTTCTAGCGCCTGAATTCGGTCGAGGGCGTCTTGCGTGATTTCAACACTTGTGCGTTCTTTGTCGATAATTTGTTGGTGCAGCTCACGAATGGATGCCATGCTTGTACCTATTTATACTGATTTACCATGTTTGCCTTTCGTATTTTGGCAAAAATTCAGGATTAATGGTTTATCGCACTCCTTTACTCCCAGACAGCTAGAGGATACTCGTTAAGCGCCAAGCTAGCTACAGGATTGATGGTTCACCGTATCCTGAGAACCGTGGTGTACTCAAACCAAAACTGATTACAAACTCGAATTCATTATTTTTTCTGCGCCTGATAGGTCAAAAACTGTTGAAAAGCTCCCACTGTTTCAAAATGATAAGCGGGCAATAAGGGACTGATGTTAATATCGGTGCGGTAAATGCTGAAAATTACCCAGTTTTGTTGTTCTGTCTGCTGGTCAATAATTTGCTGAATTTGGGGGCGTCCCGTATCCACGAGGGATTGGCATTGACGCTTGAGGAATTCGGGATCAGGGTTGAGAAACTCCAATTGCTTGGGGGTTTGAGTGCAGACTTCATCTTTGAGGTAGGTGCTGAGTTGTTCAACGGCGTACTCCTCATAAGACTCCTTACCCGGATTCGTCAACGCTAGTCCAACTCCTAGCACAACTAACGCCGTTCCACCCAAGACTGTAATAATTTTTAATGATTTCATGTCACTCAGTCAAGCTTCCATTGGTTATGACTTTCCCCTCTAGCTTATGAGTTCCGGTAAATTACCAATAAATACTGGTGCAACTCCCCGACTTGATGCTATACTAATAAACCGTATGGCGAGCGTAGCCAAGAGGTTAAGGCAGTGGATTGTGGTTCCACCATTCGTGGGTTCGAGTCCCATCGTTCGCCCTAGTTTCAGGGATTGCTTAGGAAGGCTACCCTAATGCTTCCCTAAGCTATACGCTTTTAAAGGGTGGTATAGCTACTTACTGAGGGTTTTCTCCCTGCGACCTTCCCTAAAGCTTCCCTAATTAGTGCGATCGCTTAATTTTTAGATGTCTATTGTGTGAAGGTCGCGGGGAAGTTTTCCCGTTAAGTCCCATAAAGTAAAACTTACTCTAGGACCACAGACAAGCTTACAATATCGTGGGACAAGCTCTATCTCTGCGCCCTCGACTACGCCGGGATATAATTCTCCGGCAATTCTTTCGTCTGGCGGAGTTTGATCGAAGGTCTCTGTAGGCTCTGCATTGTTGGTAAAATTCAGCCTATTCCATTTTGGTTCCCTACCCGTTGCAGATTTAACCAATGCAGAGAACAGTTTGCGCCCTTCCGCTTCATTAAGTACCATGTACCCTCTAGCCGAAAGTCCAAATCTTGGCTCTCCATAGGAAGCCCTAATCTTTCCTCTCTTAATTATTAGTGGAGGCTTTGCGAACTCGTCTCTAGTCCGCAAGGCATAAATTCGCGATACAGAGGGCAAAAGATCCTCAATATCTTCTTTTGTCCTAAAACTAATTTGGGTTTCATTAAAGCTCTCACCTGATTTTGCATTGGCTCGGCTATAGCCAACACAGATCAAACCCTTTTCTCTCTGAGTTGGTCTATCTGGCAGAGTTTGTTGAAACTGGCGAACTTGTTGAAGTTGCCGATCAGACTCGATTCGATTAACAGCTTCATACCCCAACAAAGTCGATGGCCCATAGATTAACTGTCGATTCCGAATCGACGTGTCGTTGTTCGGAACGCTTTTGTTAAGTTGCAGCTCAATTAAGCTCTCTGTGCCCAGCGGGTTCGGCTGCAGCCGAGATTGAACGAGCCAATTGTCCACGCCACCCCATAAGATGTAGCCAATATTCGCGCAAGCTTCAGTTGCCCCTTCGAATAAGCTTTCTACAAACTCTTGTAGTCGTTCGTTATCGATCTCATCTACAAAGTTCTCCCAGGCGATCGCGAACGACCACGGCTCCGATTCTCCTCTATTTGGGAAAAACTTATCCCGAACTTTTTGAAAAAGAAACGAAAATGAAACTCTAGCCAATTGCTGACCAGTTAAAGTAACTAAAGTCGCCAAATTACTGGCTAATTCGTCTAGGATTTCCTCTCCTACTTCCTTGAGCGCGTAAAGCCCCAAAGACTGGTTGAATTTTAACAAAAGGGAGCCAGGTAAGACGCCACAGACAAGCTGTCCTGAAGTAGTTCCTATTGTTTCTCCTAAAGTTCCGGCTAACGCCACGTTAGCCGCGTCGATCTGCTGTTGCAGTTCCTCGTTTGTGACGTTCCAGTTAAAATTCCACAATGTTTGGGTTCCACTTACGATTAACCCCCAAAGTCCAGATAAAGTCCACTCTATAAAATTACCAATAGCTGGAAAAACTTTCTCAAATAGCATTTTTCCAAATCGAAATAATCCATTAATAATCCCTGGTATTAAGCCACCATCTTCCTTTTCTGCATCTTCAGTTTCAATCAAAAAATCGTCAACTTGACGAATCCCGTGTATGGCTCCGGTTACAATTTGCCGTATTTCTCTGCTTGGCAAATTATCTAAATTATCAAATATGTCAAAAGCCATCTCCTTAAGGCTCCTCTTCTTCTGAGTTATCAGGGGCTTTTGTGATCTGTCGAATTTCTACTGTATTCTCCAAGGTTCCGCCCCAATAATCCGTTGTATCCCCTATTCCCGCTTCGCTGGTAAAAGCCCTTTCTATCTTCCTATAAGATTCTTGTTCATTTTTTATTGATCTTTGTGTCAATTTTTCATCAAAGTTAACTTCCTGTCGAATTATCTCCTTAATTCTAGCAGCTGCTGACTCCGTATCATTCGGCAGTGCTTGCCAATAAACTCCCCGTATTATTTTTGCCGCAAATAAAAGCTCTTGCAATATCTCTTTTAAGCCTATGTCCTTTTCGTTGTTCCATTCAATGATATCAATTTCAGCTTTAGAAGATTTGCTGAAGCCGAGTAAGTTTTTTTGTCCCGCAGTAAACAGCAGGGGGATTTTTTTTGTTTTTTGCTGCGTAACCATTCCCGTAAACCGTTCTACGGCTTTAAGATGATAGAAGTTTTTGGTACAAATTGACTTTGTACTCCCAGCCTCAATCAAAGTTTTACTGGACAGTTCGATCAACTTCTCTGTGTTCGTATACGACTGGTAAACCAGCGGCGCAATCTCAGACAATATTTCGGCTAGGTTTGGGAACCTAACGACCTCCTTCTTGACTTCTAACTTAGTCTCTGGGTTTCCATCTGCATCTAGTACTGGATTACCTTCGTCATCTAGTACTGGCTTTTCTTCTTTCGAGGTAACAAATTCAATTGAGGTCGGGAATTCTCCTAAGACTTCCTCAAACACTAAAACTACCCACTCGAAAAAGTCCATTAAATTATTGACAGTCTTAGTTCCCGGCTTAACAGGATTACCTTTATTATCAAATTTTTGTACGAGCGACTCTGGAAAGCTTTTGGGAAAATTCCAAATTGCGAAAAATTCTTGAAATACAGATCGGCGTCTTTCTTCTGGTGCTTGACCGGGAAAAAGAGCTGAAGCGGCAAGCCCTGCATCTCTTGCTGCTGGTTTGATTTCTTGTCGTATATAGTTTCCCTGCTGCAATATCTCAAATCCAAGGGGCTGAATTACTTCGGTTACAATTTGCCGTATTTCTTCCGCAGAAGGGATTGACTGTATATTCTCAAGGGCGGCTATCAACCGTTCGCATTCACTTGCGTCAGTGTCAGGTTCAGGCGGTGGCGGGTCTACTCTCTCTTCAAAATAAACTTTCGGAAGTTCTCCCATCCTGGCACGGACGAATCTCAATTCGTCAAGCACGATAAGTCCGGTGGCTGTTGCCAATTCATTCTCTGGAATGATGAAAAATCTAGCTAAATCATCATAAGTAATTACCCACTCCGGCATAAATTGCTTGTAAAACTGAAGGAATCGCTCTAGATCAGGCGGAACAATTCCATCTGCGTATTTTTCGGCTGGCAGGGTGCGCCACCGATTGATCGATAGATCAACGAACTCAATAGCTCGATTCAAAGCAGTTATCCACGCAATTCCAAGGGGTTGCTGAGAAAATCCCATTTTATCTGCTGCTACTACTGTTACTGCTTAATGTAGTATAGCGCAACACGATAAAGCCCTTATCCCGGAAACTTGGTAGAGTTGTTCGTCAGCTCAGATCCCGACTCTATTTTTGAAAATGTGGAGTAAAGTATATCACCAGTATTGTACCTTGGAGTTCCGTCTGTTGCTCCATCAATATAACTGGAGACCGAAATGAAGGAGTATTGTTTTGCTTGAAATATTGTGTCCCAGGTGATAGGAGAATTTGTTCTTATGCTCATACCCCCATTTTCGTTGTTCTTCCCAGCCTTTATAGTGTCAGAATTAGCAAAAACATTCTGAAAGTTAATCGCAGAAAAACTATCTGCTATAAAAAATGATCCTTCTTGTTGCGAAGCACTGATTACTTCAAGCTTGCCGACAACGGCAACTCTTGAGTTCATAGAAGACTGAATTAAACCTTTGGAATTATCTAGACTATTGTTCTCAAAACGACAGTCCTTTACTAAAACTTCAGAGCCTCGAACCGCCAAAAACAGGACACTACCTTCATCGCTTCTTCCAAAAGCTAAATTCTCTAAAGTAACGTTACTATTGGTTATTCTTACAGTCCTTTTGAATTGAACCTTTGTTCCTGTGGCATTAAAAAAAGGCTTATTGCCATTTGCATCTACAATTCCAACAAATCTAACTCCAATATTTTCAAAATTCGTAACAAGAAAGGGTTCTTTATACTCTCCTAACCCTGGATAAATTTCAACCGTTACCGAATCAAGGGAGCTATCTCCTTCAAACATCAGGTCGCTTGCGTGGATTCTAGCGTTGACAATGATAAACCTCACACAGTCTCTTAAAGTATTGAAGGTACGCCCTGGAACAGGAGGAACAGAATTGTCTATTATTAGTGTTGGACGATCAAGGTAATTGATCGAAGGAGGCTTATACGTGCTCTTAAAATGATAGACGCCGTTACTGTAGATATATTCTAGAACCGTTGTTCCGCTTGTATTTATCGAAATATCACTTCCTTGGGTCAAGGTTAAGGTTGGCTCAAAAAATAGTTTCGTCTCCGCAAGATTCTCAATGATTAAAATTCCCTGCGAGCCTTCCAGTATATCAGTAAGAACTAAGTCAAAAGGAAAAGACTTTAAATTCACACCGGAATTAGCCGGGTCTTGGTCTTGTATATCAAATCCTTGTATTTTTACTTTTACCAGGTTTCTGGGGAATTGATTGATTGTATAAAGTATTTTGTCAGGATTGGATGTGTCAGGCGTTAAAACTTCAAACTGTTGAGCATTGAGACCAAACGCATAATCTGATAAGACTTTGTTCCCAAACCTAAAATCACCTACCATTATATTTCGCTCCTTTCCATTACTTTTACTCTGGTTTCTGTGTCACTTGATACAACTAAAGGTTGTTTGATTTTTGTGTTTTCCTCTTGAATTGTCTCCCCTAACCCCAATACGGCGTTTGCTATAGTAGGCAAGCCCCAAGAATACTTCAACTCTCCAGTTCCTAAATTTGCCAAAAAATAGTGTTTCCTATTGGGGTTAAGTGGCAGTATTTCTTGGGTATTTCTTATGACGAATTCAGAGCTAAATATTACGTCGAGAGGTCGCCAATACCAAAAAGATATTGATACAAGACTATTCTTGAACCAATGTACTGGCTCGAAAACCAAGGAAAATTTTGTGAAGATTTCGCGAGTATCTATCAAAAGCACCTGCCGCTTTTTCAGATAGATCTTTAGCCATCTTCCCTGAACTTCCCCCAAGAAATCATCGAAATAAAGCGGAAAAATCCATCCAGCAAAATCCCAGGTAGGTCTTGGTGGGTTTACTGAGATCTCTATTGCTACTTTTGAGCAAAGCTCTGTGTCAAAAAGGATTCTTCCATTTGTAAGAACTGGCTCGGCTTGTATCCACCCCATATAGCTGCTCGGCGTTAGCTTGGCGATCTAGCTCCATGTCATACTCTCCGCCATACAAATACTCGTCGGTTTCCTTCCAGGTAGCTGGTAGCGCTAAACCGTTCCTGCCAATTATGCAAAATTCTCCGTTAGTCTGACTGGCAAGCGATCGCCAGTCTGGAGAAATTCGGTCAATAAAGAAGTCAGGATCTTCTGGCAGGATGATAAGCCTTGGCTCAATCCTGACTTCAAATTGGGGTTTTCCCGTTTCATCAAAAACTAGCATTTATACAAGAGACCATCCAGTAGGTAGATTGTCCTCTCTAGATGGAGCTACGAAGGTCTCCGAGTACGAAGGTCTCCCTTCGGCACTGATAAAAAGTTTTCGGGCGCGGCGAGGTCCGAAAAGCTCGTCAGCTCCCCAAACTAAATCGTCCTCTTTTCCATCACTAAACTCATGCCCCAATGTCGCTTGATCAGCATTAATTCGGGCAATTAAATATTGGGGTAGAGTCCAGGCTTTCCTGTATCCGGTTCCCGATGGCTCCCCAGTTCCCGGATCAATTGGTCGGGTATCCACGTATACGGTTCGGCTTCGTGTTCCCCCCGGATTCCCGAATCTTCTTAGTATCGGATGAACCATTCGATATCCTAGACCAAGGGCTGCGTTTATTCTGTCCGCCGAGCAGTAAGATCCATCATACCCCTCCGTTGCGGAAACCTTCCTCAATTGGGCTGGTGTCGGTCTATCGACTCCAAATAGAACTCCATCCACATAGCCGCCTGCTGCGGTAATGGCATCCTCGATGCCTAAATCCGTCTTTTCGGATTCAGATACTGGGCTTCTGTAACCGTATCGCCATGCTGCGCCGGGGATTGCGGTTACATAAACCGGCGGCCGCGCTCGGTATACATCATTGCTGGGCATGTTTTTTTATTTTTTAAGGGTGATACGTGCAACTCTAGATTTTCAGACAAACTTTCAGGCTGTCACGCTTCTACGGGTTGAGCTTGTGGACGGGGGCGTAGGGATGCCGTAGGGGGGGAAGGCACTTCTTGAGTTTCAGGGCTTAAGGGATAAAAGGTCAGCTCAACCTTAATAACTCCCTTTTGATACCCCGTTGGAGTTAGCACCTGACATGTAGCCCCTTCAGCTATGTAGTTGATGCTAGTTTTGTCGGTTAGGGCATAGCTTCCCATCCAGCCAAGCCGTACCCGCACCTCCTCCGACAAGACCCTCGCCTCACACAATTTCTGCCCTAATGGATTTTCAGATTCTACGTCAAAACGCACGATAGTATCGTCAGACAGGATCATTTCTGGCTCTCTTTTCTTCTTGAGTTAGATGTTCTTAAGATAGCGTGAAAGCTCCTGGAACCGCCAAGCGAAACCCTAGGGTTTCGCAATTTTTTCGGGGGGTTCCAAACGTTATCTTAGGACTAAATCAATCTAAGTCAACAAGGCAAAGATCAAGTTAAAATGAAGTTTGAAATTAAAGTCAATCAAGGAGAACAGTTGGATGTTTCTCGCTTAAGGCTATTGGTAGTGGGGAGAAACTCTGACTTGTGCAATATTGTAATTCCAGATCGGTCTGTTTCCGCCATCCAGTGCCTGATAAGCATCAGGGTTCCTTTGGCAGGAACAGGGGAGCGAGTTTTTTGGCTTTTTGATGGAGATGGAACCTCCCCTTCTACGAATGGGTGCTTACTTAATGGCAAACACCTAATCAAGCAGGGAACAACAAAACACAATTGCCCTTTGTTTAATGGAGACTTTATAAGAGTCGGAGGCTCAATTATTAGTTTCTTTGTTTTAACTAATGAGAAAAAGATGGATTCTCAGTCAACTATTCCTAGTGGCTAAATAAAATGGAACAAGTTATCGGATTTGTGGAGTTTGCCGTGGCATTAGGAGTCGGTCTGCTGTATAACTCTAGTCGTTTTCGAGAAAAAATTCTGGAATTTCAGTTGCTTTTGGACAAAGAAATTGCCCCAATTCAGCAAAAACAAAGCGAAATAGAGGGAGAGTTGCGGCGAATTGACGCTGTAGTTAAAGCAGAGGACTTGATGGAGAACCATCCATCAAGTCAAGATAACAATTCACTTGCTTTAATTATTGCAGTTTTAATTGTATTGAATAAGCCAAGTAAAGATGAAACTCTTTAGCCCGTCATTAAGTATAAGTCAACTAATTGAAATTATCGGATTTGTAGATAACCACAGTCTACCTGCTGGAATCATAGTAAACAAATCCGACTTGATAATTAAACGCAATCCGGCGAGTAAACGCCTCAAAGACAGGTTGTTACAGCAGCATGGGATCTATTTGCCACAGAAGACTACTGACTTACAACCAACCTTTCAACTAATTGATCTGAAGAAAAAAATAGGGAAATTAAAACCTATTAGGAAATTGCCAGCCTTAGATTACCTAGAGAAAGAGTACTACTTGAACTTTAACGGAACCTCAATAAAGGTTCTTGACAGGTTTTACCATCTGCGGCACAACAGCGAGTCGTGCAGAGTCTGGTTCCAACTAAAGGAGCTGGAGTTTGTTTAAAATAGGCTAGGGGGGCGACAAGGAGAGCCGCCTCCCCTTAGCTCTCCTTAGAAGGTTTATGGATTTTAGAGACTGGCTACTAGGGCTACCCCCTCGGTTGATAGCCTATTCCTTATGGGTCTTAATGTGGTGGTTGTTAATTAGCAAATTTGGATATCGGGAAAAACTTCGGCTTTATTGGCTTATCCCGTTTTTAGTGCCGCCCGTACAACCCTACCTGATCAAGGTTCCTGGCTTTGCGTTTATAGCTTTACTCCTTCTTCCGTGGCCTGTTTGGAAAGAGGTGAGGCGGGCACGGCAGTTAATTGAAGATCGCCCCACGGTCAAGTCAACGGCGCTGAAACCAGGACAAATATACTACATCAAGCTTCCTGGCGATCGCTGGATTGAAGCCAAGTATAGTCACCCTAGTATTGTAAAAGGGCAAACGCGATACTGTTTTACTTGTAATGGGGGGACGGTCGCGGTTGATCCTGAAAAAACTAGGACTGCTTTTTAATTGCAATATAAAAAGCATTTAGCTTGGACAAGCTTGCTTCTCCCCAGGGCAATTCAATTTCCCCCTGGCGGTGATTACGTACAAAGTTACCCCGATCGATAATGAGATCCGCCCTCGCCAGTGCGATCGCTCTCTAAGGGGGGTGCAGTTCGGTTGGGCAAGTCCCGCGCCAAAATGCTCAAGCTTCCTATTGATCCACAACCGATCATCCGATCAGAGGATCGGTTGTGGATCGGTTTGATGGATCGGTTTTAAATCCTTGTACGATGGGCGTTTTAGGAGAACCGATCATCCAATCCTCAATTTTTGAGTTTTTTGTTGATTCATTTTGAGCATTTTTGATGATCGGTGGATCGGTTTTGGCTGAAAACCTTGTCGGATAAGTGTTCTGGAACCGATCCACGCAACCGATCCTATGGATCACAAGCGGATCGGATCGGTTATTTGGTTAACGTTTGGTTAACGGAACCATTGGAAGTGTGATCACGGTGTGCGGTTAACTGGCAACTCCTGCTATGCCTGTCCAAGATTCAATTGTCTACCCTTTATTACAGACTGCCAATTTGCTTTCGCTACAGTCAAGACCAAGGGAAATACGGGAGCTTTCTTGATTATCCTCACCAAAGCTTTTCCCACACACGCCAATATATGCACCCATTGACCCCGAATCATAACCTTAGCAGCTTTAGGTAAGCCAAAAAGCTTTTCTGTGAACCCCTGGCGGGAATTGAACAAACTAAACTGGATCGCAAAGTCAACCGACTCAACAAGGATGTTTAGTGTAGTGTCAAGAAGATTAAATATTTCACCAGGGAGTTTTCTTAG
This sequence comes from Coleofasciculus sp. G1-WW12-02, assembly GCF_040219735.1. Classification (NCBI taxonomy): domain Bacteria; kingdom Bacillati; phylum Cyanobacteriota; class Cyanophyceae; order Coleofasciculales; family Coleofasciculaceae; genus Coleofasciculus; species Coleofasciculus sp. G1-WW12-02. Next base: position 12,356 of record NZ_JAVJRX010000041.1, read on the forward strand.
GTTGCAGTCATCTTTTGACTTTAATATAAATAAGTTAAAGTCCGAAACCAGGCAAGAGAATTCCTGCTGGATGAATTCTGCCTTAAATTCCTTTAGGCTTGTTTTCAGGAAAAATGAGATACGTTCACTGAATATCTTTAAGTCGTCTATTAATTCTCTTGACTTTAAAATTTCTAGATATTCATCAGGTTTCTTTTTGTTCAGTCGCCGCGACGCATAAAAACCAAGCTTTTTTTCTAAGTCATTTAAAATATTTAAGGAGTCAGGAAGTAGCGTCTTAAACATTTTAATTAAGCTCATATAGTTACCTTTTTATTGTACACTACATGAGCTTAATTATATCTATTGATTAATCTTTGCGACTTCTAATTACCAATTTTTAGTTTTCTTTAGTTTGGCGAATTTTCCGCCTATGTTCACCTCGGTATTTCTCCCATATATCCCAGTACAAATTAGTGCGGTATGTCCAAATAAACTTTCTGGTCAATAGGCACAATTTTAGGAAGTTGTCGGGTTCTTCAACACAGTAAAGGTGAACGGGTAGAAATTTAAGATCCATGATTTTGTGCCTCCTCATTGGTGGTACGATTCAATCTATCAAATGGATCACATGAGTGGTCTGGGTACATTGGCGGATCAGTTATTTCGCTAGGGATAGGGATGCACTCATCTCCGAATCCTTGGTGTGTCGGGTCGTACCGATTTTGTCCTATCTGAATATACGAGTGGGCGTCACCAATATCGTTGATGCCGCAAACAACCGAAAAGTCAACCTTTTTAGCAGAAAGAACATCTGCCATTAATTCACACGCCGTATCACATACCAAAAATTCATCGCCGGGGTTTAGTAAAGCAGCAAGCTCAGCTTCAGAGTTACAGCTTATTTTTTCTACTTCTTCTGGCGTTTTTGCCAAAAGAAGTAGCTTGTTAATGTGGGTTGGCACAAAACAGGCGGTCACCCAAGTCAATCCATAAAACCTTACCTCGAATTGAGTAAAATCACTTGGATCATCAAGTTTCATCGTCGAGTGCCTCCAGTTCCTTCGCAAGCGCTTCACCAATGAGTTGATAGACTTGTTGCCGTTCAGAATCCAAGTCTGTTACCTTTTGCTGGAAGTGGTTGAGTAGGAATCGAGCGTCCTCAGTATCATGCTTTATAAAAATATCGTCACAGTCAAATACAATGTGAATACTTGGGACACCTTCGTGATCAGGGAAATTCCATTTAATATAATTGACGCGATTTAGGTTGATTGCGTAGCTCGAAAGGCAGATAAAGTTGTTCATTTTGGTGGTGAGTCTGGTAGGTCGTTAACACTTGCCTGCACCTTGGCGGTATAACCCGGAAAGCGTGTGCAAACGTTAGTAGTCATTATTCATTTTCATCAGAATGGTATTTCGTCATACCATCCTCCCCAACGATCGCTCCACTCCGGAGAAGTTATTCCGCTGGGTACCGAAGTCCTGAATCTGAGGACAACATTCAGGGCAACTCTGCACCGTAAAGGCAGCCATTTAAACCAGTGCGATTCTGTCAATACATCTGGGCGGGGGTACTTTAGTTCATAAATTAGTAAGCGCCAAAAGCAATACTCTATCTGTTCCGTATGTTTCATGATGGTGGGTCCGGTAGGTCGTCAAGTGACATTCCTGCTTGGTTCATCAACTTCATGAAAACCTTGAATTGCAGTAAGTCGAGGCTGAAGACAACCTCGCCTTTCTCGTAGCGCCTAATACTGCGCTCAGTTGTACCAAGCGCACTAGCTAATTGAGATTGTGTCAGTTTTAAGCGTGACCTTAGTTCCTTCAAGGTTTTCGCGGAAGGGTTGCTATATGAAGATGAATCATTTACCATTTTACATAGAACCGGACATTTCTGTCCGGTTCTCCCACAAACCACAGCAGGTTAGGGGGAACCATCGGTGGTACGGGAGGAACCCCCTAACCTGCGAACCATACTGTATCGCGACGCTCAACTCAGCGATCGCGATCGCAACAAATGTTAAATGTATTGAATTTTACAAATATGGCAAACCGCGATCGCCCGATAGCCGGCGACTGACGCCCGTGTCATGCAAGCTCAATGTTTCGTCATCTCCCTGGCAACAACCCTAGACCTAATTGCCTATGAACTAAGGTGCAATCGCCCGCCAGCAGGCGAACTCTAGTCTAAAGCCGAATAAGATTTGTGTAATTTGTGTAATTGGAGGTGGGGGAGGCTAACTCCCCCTTTTATTAATGGAACTAATCAGGGCGAACTTAACCAGGGCAATTATTGCTCAGCTTACCCAAGGGGACAGACGCTGTAATCCCCACCAAATTGGAGCGGCATTTAATCGGACAGACATCATCCTTCAAAAAGCAGAGATCAATGATCAGACCGTCGAAGCGTGGCGACAAAACTTTGAGTGGCTAGAGATGTACGTTAACCTGCTGGGGGTTCATGCAACCTTCAAGGAACCAACAAAGAAAGAAATTGTGGCTTTGACCGAGAGGGCCCAGCGGCTTGAGGGTTGGATTAGAGCGGAAGAAAAGCATAGGAGCGCCTAAATGAAGAGAACGGACAAATATATAAAAGCCAAAAAAATTGCTGCGACTCTTAAGTTAAACATAACGGAGACCCTAGGGAGCCTTGAAAACAAAAAAATGTACCGCATCCTAAACGAGAGGAGCTATTACTGGAACTCTAAGGCCAAAGAATGGGAAGAAATGACCTTCGAGGGTGCTGGCCCACCCTTTTGAAAAACCAGAAGAACAAACCCGCATAGAAAACGGCAGCGCAGTGCTAGGCGAACTCTAGCCTAAAGCCGAACAAGAAACTTATTTTTTCTATTGAACTGGGGGAGGTCACTCTCCTTTTTACCCAAATGAAAAGCATGGGAGCTCTAGAAGATTTTTTCCGAGAAGACCAAAAACGTCACCAGGGCGAACCAGTTCGAGTTCTATTTCATTGGCGACTTGGAACGCGAGAAGCGTCTAAGGCTCTTTTAACCTTAAGGCATTTTGATGTGGGTTGCGTGGTGTCAGCCTTTAGCCTGTACCCGTCTAAATACACTTTTTCTGGGGACTTTAAATACGCATCTCAGAAAGTATGCGCGGATTACAGCTTAAAGCCAGCTTCCACGGCTTTTTTTGAGGAGTACATAAGCTCTTTGGGGATTAGATACATTGAATTTCGATCGACTGAAGGAATCATAAGTCGAGAGATTCTGGCACAAAAAGACTTTCACCTCTTGCTCGAACGACTAAGTAATCACAACCAGGGTAATTGTGGACGAATTTAGGAAAGCAATTGAATTGGCTATTTTAGCCGCCAGGAGTGTGGATCGGCAAATAAATCCATACTTAGTCGAATCGGCGAGAACAAATGCGAATGCTCTCTCTCAAAAAGCCGATTCACTACTGGACGGAGAGTTTTCTAGTGCAAATTGGCACGGGCTGTTTGCCACCTTTATCGGGTGCTACTTCGTTCGTTTTGGCGAACCATCTTACAACGAGCTTGAATCCTTTGTCGATAAGGTTGTCCGGATCTACGAATGGAAAGAATCACAGAGTGCAGCAGAATAATTGGATAAATGGGAAATTTTCCCCTTTGAATTATGTAGTCGAGGGAATGAAAATTTACAGAATGAAAAGAACAGCAAAATTCACAAAAGCCGAGATTGTTGCATGCAGTCTCAATGTAGACACTGACATCCTTGATCAGATCAATGACAATGAAGAACTTTATCGACTTCTAAACGAGCGGAAATATTACTGGAACTCTAAGACCAAAGAATGGGAGGAATTAACCTTTGAGGGTGCTGACCCACCCACCGAAGTTATTCGGATTAGAATATGGAGCGACGGTCGGTTCACCGAGGATATAGCACAAGAGGTCATTGATTCTTTATCGGCAAAAGGGTTGCGCTGTGTCAGTAAATCATCGTCGTATCCTTGCCGGAAACCCAATCAGCTTGAGTCAAGAGTCTACCTAGACTTTTTGAAAAACCCAGAAGAAGAAAGTCGTCCAGAAAGCGGTAGCGCAGTGCTAGTGCTAGGCGGACTGCGCGAAAATTGACAAAAAAAAAGAGAGGGTTAGCCCCCTAAAAAACTATGAGCGAGTATACTGTTCCGAAACTTCAATTACAGTCCAATTATAACACGATTCCACCGCAAGTAATAGATGCGGAGGAGCCAATATTGGGAGGGATAATGCTCGATCCAAATGCTCTGGATCGAGTGATCAATATATTGTCTCCTGAGATGTTTTACGTTCCGGCTCATCAGGAAATATATAGGGCAGCTATTGCCCTACGTGAGGGTGGTAGCCCTACGGATTTTATGACAGTTACCTCTTGGTTGTATGACCATAAGTCATTAGACAAGGTGGGGGGTCAGAACAAAATAGCACAGTTGCTTGAGCGCACTGTTAGTGCCGTTAATATTGACCGATACGCGGCGCTGGTGCGGGACAAATTCGTCCGGAGATTATTTATTCAGTCCGGAAACGAGTTAGTCTCCCTGTCACTAGATCAGGCGAACGAAACTAGCGATTTAATTGAACTCACAAGAAAAAGACTAGAAAGGATTGTCGCTCTTCAGACAGAGGATAAAAGCGAGGCTGAATACTCCCAATTGATGGACAAAGCTGAGAAAATTATCTTATACGAGGACAATCCAGGAAAAAGGGCCTGGGACTTAGGAAAACTAGCCAAACAATACAGGCTAAACGCCAAAACATTAGAAGACATCTACTTCAAGCATTTAGTTCACAAAGATTCAGAACCGCGATATACCTGGGAAGAATTACTGCAACACGAGGATGACTCTCAGAAGTGGCTACTTTACGGATTTATGCCACGAAAATCCTTAACCTTACTGCACGGTAAGGCTGGGGATTCAAAGACTCGGTTTCTGATTGGACTTTTGATGAAGGTCGCCAAAGGTTTAGACTTAAAATCGGAGTGTGGAACTTTCGCAGTCCCAAGACCAGGGAGAGTCCTTATAATTCAGACAGACGAAACTAAACCAGAGACAATAGAAACACTTCAATCTTATGGAATGCAGGCTGGTCTGCAGGTAGAATTTTTAACAACTTGGACTGTTGAAGAAATGCCGCGATTGCTTCGAGAATTGAAGGACTATCGCCCAGACGCAGTTTTGATCGACAGCTTATCTTCGGTTTCCCAGTACAGTTGCGTGGAGGAATCCGATTCGAGATATGCTAAGCCAATCCTTGCAATGCGCGAGTATGCTGGGAAGTTCAATTGCTGGATTGGGGTAATTCATCACAGCAACAGGGATGGACAGGCAAGGGGGACTACCGCACTGGAAGCCGCTGCTAGCACTGTAATGAAAATCGAGCGGCTACAGGGAAGCCCACCGAGTTCGGGGAAAAGATTAGTTTCCATAACCAAAAGCCGCAGCAGACGCCCGACCACCTACTTGGTTGAAGCTGACTGGGAAGCAGGAGAATGGAATTTTTTAGAAGAAACCACTGGTTGGTTCTCGCCCGAAAGTTCTATCAAGGAGCAAATTTTCGCATTTCTCCAAAAAAATGCGAACGTTCGATATGAAACTAGAGAGATTTCAGAAACGTTAAATCTTTCGAGTGACAGTACCAGACGGGCGGCATACCAGATGGCATCCGATGGAATCATATCGAAAGCCCGGAAAGGAAACCGAAACTTATATTGGGTTGAGCGAGACGATGGGGGTGGGGGTAAACCCGAACCGGAAACGCCAGCGGGCGAACGAGACAATGGTGGTGAAGATCATATACCTGGTACCGGGGCGGAACCCGAAGCGCCAGGGGCTGACCTGGATATGGAACCCGAACCCGAAGCGCCAGCGGGCGATCGCATTGATGAACCCGAATTAGTCAGCGAGATGATCCGACTCATCCAAGATCTTTTGGAAATTAGGGGCAGCAACCCCTGGGAAGTATTGCGGAACGCGGCGGACTTAAACAAAGTTCAAAAACAGCAGGTGTTACGTAAGCTTAGTATTGGAAAAGGACACCGAATCGTTCATGACATGAATAATCCTGACTGGGGGATAATTAACTCTTGCCTGATACAGCGTGGTGTTTTGATAGACTTTCGACCATTTCCGGGAATATCAAATAGTCTCTATGCCTATTGCAGTTTTGATGACGGCTTTGAGGGATACATGGATTGGGTAGATCTTCAGGAAGACGACTGTATTGAACCCGACCCTGGGGCAGAAGCCAAAGCACTGGAACCTGGTCTTGAACCCGACCCTGGGGCAGAAGCCAAAACACTGGAACCTGGTCTTGAACCCGACCCTGGGGCAGAAGCCAAAACACTGGAACCTGGTCTTGAACCCGACCCTGGGGCAGAAGCCAAAACACTGGAACCTGGTCTTGAACCCGACCCTGGGGCAGAAGCCAAAGCACCAGAACCTAGAGAGATATTCGACCGGATACAAGTGGGCGATCGCTTAACCAGAAACGGTACTACTATGATTGTCGCAAAAAAAACACTGTCGCCAAAAGAGGTTGAGATTAAAGATGGCGCCGATACAGTACGGAAGTTAAATCCGTCTGAATTGGAAGTTCTCAGATTTCAACACGAACCATTACGGACTGGGACTCAGGTTCGCTACGGAGAATACACGGGAGTTTTGGCACAACGATGCAAAAACCATAAATGGTTTGTCAGATGGGACAAGCGATCGAAAAAGTGGGTAGAGAGATATGGTTGCCCTCCCAGTAAGGCTCTTTTGCCTGATGAATTCGAGGTTATCAAATGAATCTAGAGATCAACAAACAACTCAAATCATTAAATATAGGCGTAGCCATTCGCCAAAAAGGGCGACGTTTATATCTGCGGGCTACACTACCAGCCAAGCCGGGAAGCGATCGCCCTCCACACCAACAGGAGATCAGCTTGGGTGTTTATGCAAATGCCGATGGATTAGACTTTGCAAAGCAAGAGGCTTTTAAGATAGGGGCAGCGATCGCTACCAAATCATTCTCGTGGGACACGTATTTGCGTCTTCAACCTCAGTTCCCAATTTCAGTAAAGAAATGGGTAGAAAGGTTTGAAAATGACTACTTTAATCGTCGCCAAAGAACGCCAAAATCTGAAACAACCTGGGACAAGGACTACAGGCTCACATTTGCAAAGCTTCCTCAAGACGAGCCACTGACAATAGAAAATTGTCTTAGGTTGATTGGAAAAACCCAGCCAAATAGTCGGGCGAGACAACGCTATGTAATGGCATTAGGCAGCTTGTGTAGATTTGCGGGTTATGAAGCAAATTTCAATGGACTCAGCAAGTACTCTCCCAAGGAACTAAAACCTAGGGACTTACCGGACGATCGGTTGATAATTAAATGTCGAGACCTGATCAAAGACCCTACTTGGCAGTGGGTTTACGGAGTTTTAGCAACTTATGGCTTACGCCCCCACGAAGTATTCCTCATTGACATAGAGGGAGTTATTAAGATGAACCCAAATGTCTGGGTAACTGATGGAAAAACAGGATCAAGGACTGTTTATCCATTTCCTGCTGAGTGGTGGGAGAAATGGGAATTGTATTACGTGCAAATGCCAAGTCTTACGGGCAAAAATAATTCAGCTTATGGAGCTAAAATCCTCAAGCAATTTAAAAAATATAAAATTCCCTTTAATCCGTATGATCTTCGGCATAAGTGGGCTATTCGGACTTTAGAGATGGGACTAGATGTAACTCTTGCGGCTAAACAAATGGGACATTCTCGGCAAATCCACGATAAGATTTATCACAGATGGATTGACCAATCAATTCACGAGGAAGCGTTTAACCGGATACACGAACACGATGACCCTACTAGTATTGCCAAGAAGAACTGATGGATTATGCCTTTATTACAGTGGATGGATTGCGGTCGGAGAGGTCTATCAACAAACTGGAAGTAAGCCTAGCGGAACGAATGAAATTGAACCCGTGTATGGATGGTCTGAGGCAGTTTTTGGCTTATCCGGCATCAGGGGTCATGCTTGGGTTTTTGTAGGTGCTTCCCTTGAGACACGCTACGGAATAAATACCTATACAATACGCTTCCTAGAACAAGTAAAAGGTACATTAAATGAAATACCTATTGAGTTTGTTGATGATAACTATTCCTATAGGCTCAGGGAAATTATGTTTTGTAAGTGTGGACAAAAAGAAATAGACTGCGGAGAGTGTTGCCTCTCCTGTTGTTCTATAGCCGAAGAATTGTTGAAAAGATTAAGCTAGTTATGCTTTACGGTTCCAGTGTAAAAGAAAGCTTGCTAATAAAAAACAAGCGATACAGAGACTTATTAATAGAAAACTTTGCATACTTGTATGTAGACTCAGGCTTTGACGGTTTAGGTCAAGTCAAAAAAGCAAAAAAAATCAGCGAATTCGCGCTAGATAATAATAAGATATTGAGGGGCAACCATTTAATTTCTAACTTGTCCACAAGGAAATATCCAAAGGAAGCCTTCGATCGAGTAATAGAATCAAAGTTAAGGCAGTTCCCTGAAATAAGTGAATGGGAATGTGTCCACGAAGTAATTGCCGATAGCGGTCGCTTCAGAAAAAACTGGTCACAGAGCCAGATTGAAGAATGTTTTTTGATTGCGAAAAACTACTCCCCAGGGACTACATTGTTTTACGCAGACTACTACCGGGACGGAAGAAAGTGGAGGAAGCTGTATGAGTTCCTGTATGCGGCAAAACTAAAGGAAGTACCAGTAGACGGCATTTCGGTTCAGTTGATGTCCAACCTAGTTCCCCCCGTTAGGGGGAATCCATTAAGCCTAAATATTTGGTTAGCCCTAAACTGGATACGGAAAATAAAGAGAGATTTCCCAGAAATGGTAATTGTCGCCCCAGAGACCGTTGTCTGGCAGCCAGAAAAAATTTTATCTAAAAAACACCTTATAAAAAAGAGTCCGCCATATATTAGATACGACAGAAAAAAGGAATGGATACGCAAGTACGCAATAGGGTTAATGCTTCAACCCTATAACATCGACCTGCTACAGTATCAAGGCTACAAAATAATAATTGAGGCACTCATTCCAGAGTGCAAGATGATAGGCTTTTGGAGCGCATTTGATGCGGCTCCATGGAATTGGATAGGTAATCGATGCAAGGCTGGGCTATGGGATGAAGGGTTCAACCCCAAGCTATCCGCTCAATTATTGCTAAACACGGCAACCATTTAAGACCGGAAGCGCTGACGGCGATCGAAAATAAAATCTCCTCTATGCCTGCTACCCCAGAATGGATTGTGGTTCCACCATTCGTGGGTTCGAGTCCCATCGTTCGCCCTTAATATGGCAGCAGGGAAGTAAATTTTCCCTAATATTGCCTTAGTTTAAGTCGAAAAAATCCTGATACTGCAATATATCCTGATACGGCAATATTGTTATCACGGAGTCTTGGTTAACTTGTGCCTATCGAAGTTTACCCGAATTACCCGTCAGAAAGTATTTATAGAAACCGAAGTGCGTAGAGACGTTGCATGCAACGTCTCTACTGTGAAATCATCGCTACTCCTGTAGCCAACGGGCAGCGTCTTTGGCATGGTACGTCAGAATTAAATCAGCGCCCGATCGCTTAAATCCAGTCAAGGTTTCCATCACCACCTTTTGTTCGTCAATCCAGCCATTGAGGGCAGCCGCTTTGACCATCGAATATTCACCCGATACATTGTACGCGGCAACTGGTAAATTCGTGGCTTCCTTCACCCGCCAGATAATATCCATATACGCCAGCGCGGGCTTAATCATCAGCATATCTGCCCCTTCTGCAATATCCAATTCTATTTCCTTGAGGGCTTCCTGGCTATTGGCGGGGTCCATTTGATAGGTGCGGCGATCGCCAAATTGTGGCGCTGACTCGGCGGCATCCCGAAAGGGTCCATAATAAGCAGAGGCATACTTCGCCGCATAAGAAAGAATCGGCGTTTCCTGGAATCCAGCTTCATCCAATCCTGCCCGAATTGCTTGGACAAAACCATCCATCATCCCCGATGGAGCAATAATATCCGCCCCAGCTTTGGCTTGAGAGACGGCGGTTTTCTTCAGCAGTTCTAAGGTGGGATCGTTAAGAACCCGCCCGCTTAAATCCCCGACTTCAAGATACCCACAATGTCCATGACTGGTGTATTCACACAAACAGGTATCGGCAATAATTACCAAGTCTGGCACCGCTTCTTTAACGGCTGTCGCGGCTTTCTGGACAATGCCACAATCATGCCATGCACCAGTGGCTTCCACATCTTTGTTATCAGGAATGCCAAATAGAATAATCGATGGAATACCAAGATCGTAAACTTCCTTAGCCTCTTCCACAATTTTGTCTACCGATAACTGGTAGACTCCCGGCATAGATTTGACTTCTTTGGCGATTCCCTCACCGGGTACAGCAAACAAGGGATAGATGAGATCGCTAGTGGTAACAATGTGTTCACGCACCATGCGACGCAACTGGGTGGTTTGGCGGAGACGGCGAGGACGATGAATGGGAAACATAGGTTAAGATTTGAAAAGACGGATTAACCGAAAATTTTTAGACTAGAAGACTATTGTAGAACGAGCCTTCCCCTAGGGATAGCCATCATCGCGATCGCGCCGTTCGTAGTGAGCGCTTACTTCGCTTGACGCATCAAACATTCCAGTCGGTTGAGTTGAATGGATAAAATGCCTTATCTGTCAAGCTTTTGATCGGCTTATGACCCGTTCAGCTTTAATGATTATACAAAGTGAATTTAGGATCTAACCAAATAATCCGAAAAATATCCTTAATGCGATAACCTACCATTGGAGCCTTTCCCGAAAATCCTAGGGCAATAAAAAAGTCGATATCTTCCGTAATATGCTTAGGAATTGAAGCTTTTATGCTAGTTCTCGCAATCTTTTCTGCACCCAATCCATGCCGATCTGCTGCCCAAATTTGTCGCCAAGTCATTTGACTTCGTTTTCTCAGAGCCTTAGCCAGATCAGCCTGCTCATCCCTAGTACATTTATCCAGACCGTAGTCATCCTCTAAATACCGAAGACAAAAAACAGGATGACAGTCATCGTAATTTAAAATCTTGTTCGATGAAGGTTCTGCAATCCTGCCTTTTACTTTAGACTGATTTGGAAAAGGGTTTTTGATTCTATTTTTATTACCTTTACCCATCAATCCTCAACAATCTGACTCTTAAAATAGTCACTCATTAATTCATGAGTAATGGTTTGATTTATTCCTGTATTCATCCAAGGTTTTTCTTGATGAGTAAGATTGGCTAAAACAGTACCAGTATATTTACCAAACACGCTATAAACTTCATCAATTAAATTCTTTATTTCTGGCGAAATTATTTCAGGATTGAAATTTTCAGGATCGGGTAAAGGATTACGCGAATATCCCTTATAGGCGTGATAAATTTCTTCGACTACTGGACCATACTGCCATGCCTTAATTTCTTCTCGAAAAAGAGGCTGATTAAACAAAGCCAAATGAAACCCTTGGGCATAATACAGTAATTTTTGCAGTTTTAAATTCGTCATCATGCCGTCCTCTTCAAGATTGGCATAGTGAATGAAATATTTAGCTATATCCGAAGCTTGATACATGGTGAAGCTCCTAAAGCTGACTGACCTTTAAATCTATTGTCGCATTTTTCGGACTCAATTAGGTTGAAGAATCCTTATATGGGGGGTGAGGTTTTCCGAAGAAACCTAATCCAATCAGGAATACAACCTAACCGACTATCGCTCTCTGGAGCGAAAGGCATCGCCTTTACGGGCGCGACAGCTAGCGGTTTGGACGATCAAATCAATCAGGCGATCGCGTTTTTTCCAGCGCATTGCCCGCCGACTAGCATCCATCCCATGTTCAGCAATCATATCTTTAAGTTGTTCAACCTCGAGTTGCTGCAACTGTTGGCGTAAGTATTGCTCCCCCTGCTGGTGATAGAGTTCAACGGGATCAAAAACACTCGTACATCGTTTGGTGCGGTGCTTTTTCGAGGGAGCTTGACATTTTATCGATAAGATTTGAAATAATGAATCAATCTCTTGGGCAAAGTCGGGATCATGTTGGTATTTGGTCAAAGTTGCCTGGGTATCAGGAAGAATTTCTTCCAGGAGTTTGATCAATGCTGTAAGTTTGTCAAGGCTCATTGAATTTCTCCACGTTCAACTGGAGTGATACGGCTTATTTTTGAGAATTTGACTAGCCGCAATTCTGATCTCTTTTGCCAAATTTAGATATTGTTCAAACTGACCCGCATATCCCCATTTCTGTCGCAAGGTTGAGAATTTGTCGGGATCATTGAATTCAACAGTTTCAGCAATTTGTTGCTTGTGGGGAATTTGGGTTTCAAAGACACGGGCATCTTTACTATATCGACGTAAATCCTTAATCACGCGATCGTGAAGTGTCATACCAGCATTGTATTTACAGATGACAATGCCTAAGGGAACAATAGATTCAGCGATTGTTTCGGAAAACTCATGAATGGTTTTGGTGATTTGGGGAATTCCATAAGTTGAGAGAATATCCGGAATGGTGGGAATGATATAACCATGGGAAATTCGTAATCCATTGAGTGTAACAATACCCAAATTAGGAGGGCAGTCGATGAGAATATAATCATAGAGCTCAATTACAGAGCGAATTCCGCGCCGCAAAATGTTAATGGGACTGGCGGCATAAAACCGTCCAGCGGGAATAGTGGCTAACCTATCCTGCACATTGATTAGATCTAAACTTGAAGGGAGCAAGTCTAAACTGGTTAAATCTTTGACATTAGAAACTTGATGTTGTAAGGCTTTATCCAGATTAAACTTAGGGTATTCTGGCGCGATTGCATCTAAAAAAAGTTGGGCTAAGGTGTGATTATTTTCATTGAGTTCCTCCCATCGTTCTTCACCAATTAACATTAATGTAGCATTGGTTTGAGGATCAAGATCAATGACCAAAACTTTGCGATGGAATACCCCAGCCAACATCTCAGCAACGGCGACGGTGGTTGTTGTTTTCCCCACACCTCCCTTGAAATTAATAAATGAAATTATAATTGCCACAAATCCACTCCAGTCTCTAGATTGAGCGGGTTGAAAAGTTGTTGGATTAAGACTTGGTGTTGCAGAGAAAACTTGAGTAGGTTCATGGGTCGCGATCGCGTCACATTTGGTAGTAGAGAATAAAACCAAAGATTATTCATTGTTAGGTTAGTTATTTGGAAGACAGGTCCTGCCAATTCATAACAATTCTTAGGCTGACCCGATCACGTTTGTCGCATTATGGGCTAGCCTGTTCCTGCCGAGGAGCTTATGGTAGTGGTAATCACCCTTCTACTTTCCAAGGTAACAAGCTAACATCAGGGTACGCCATGCTCACAAACAAAGAGACGGCGGCAAACGCTGTTCCCCTCAAGGATAGGAGAAGAGGGATTCCCCGCAGAACCAATGTTGCGATCGCGCCCAATCTCATCATCTCCTTGCCCGTCAGGGCTAACCAAACCGATTCAATTATCGGCGGCTTACAGGGTATAGCCGTTGCAAATGGGTTGGAACTTATGCAGGATGATCAAAACCTAGACAACGCCAGATTTATCCAAATATTACCAGGCATCATTTTTCTATGGCAAAGAAATGGATGATGACGAGACTGAACATACCTGTGTGGTATTATTAGTGCATGAATTCCCCCTTTTGTCCCCCTTTATCCCCCTTCCGTCCCCCTTAAAAAGGGGGAAGCCAGAGGATGCGGGAGCTTTTTATTCCATGGGGGAAGCCAGATATGGCTTCGGGTTATAAACTCATTCATTTAGTTTTATTGTATGTCTAAATAGATGCCAATAACTCTTACACAAAACTGGAACCAAGTCAGTTATAAAATTAGTAATCATTTTTTTAACCTAGTTGGGCATCTTTTGGTTAAAGAGTGGAATCCTAAACTACTTGGCTTATCCAAACTACCCATCCACTCAATTATCGACGTGGGAGCAAATGACGGTCAATTCTCTCGGAAAATGTGCCGTATTTTTCCCGACGCTCATATTTATTCATTTGAACCTTTACCTGACCCATTCAAAAAACTAGAACAATGGGGAAAACAACGAAAAAAGAACGTCAAGGTTTTCAATATGGCATTAGGAGATTCTATTAAAACTATTGAAATCAATAATCATTTATATTTTAATCAATCGTCTTCCATCCTACAGACTACTCAACTCTGTGAACGCATTTACCCAATGCTAAAAAAGCAACAAACGATTCTCGTGCAACAGTCAACCTTAGATCAAGAAATTTCGTCACTGCCAACACCTCTTCTCCCTGATATACTTATTAAGTTGGATGTACAAGGATATGAAGACAGGGTGATCCGAGGGGGTATTGAAACCTTTAAACAGGCTAGAGCTTGTATTGTCGAAATTTCGTTAGATATACTTTACCAAGAACAAGCTGATTTCAACGATATTTTTTTGATGCTCGATAAACTAGGATATTGTTATGCTGGGAATTTAGATCAAGTTCAAGGGAAAGATGGTCATGTACGCTATTTTAATGCTGTTTTTATCAAAAACAATTAGCCGGAAATAATTATGCACGTTGAAGCTTGCTGCCAAGACTTGTTAGGACAAGTGTTACCCCTTATTGATCCCAAAAGAGAGGGTATTTGTATTGACGTAGGAGTGGGAACCTTTGCTTTTTATTGTGAACGGTTTTCTCTACTGGGATTTAAGACAGTTGCGGTTGAACCACTACCTGTCAAAAAATTACAGAACCTATGCCAACGTTATAACATTGACTTAATTAAAGGTTGTCTTTCAGATATCAATGGCGATCAAACCTTATATCTGGGTAAATTTATCGGTTTATTTAATCATAATTTTAATTCTTTATCAGCCGACTGGTTTGGTTCTTCCAAAAACATAAAACAAGTCAAGTCTGTAACTCTATCTAATTTACTATCCAGTATCAATGCTGAAAAAGTTACTTGTCTTAAACTTGATATTGAAGGATGGGAATCTAAAATTATTAAACAGTTTCATGAGTTGTCACCCTTTCTACTACCACGAGTGGTCATGTTTGAATATGGCGGTGGCACCAGTAAAAAAAATGGAAAAGGAGGATGGTCACCTACATTTATTAATGCTACATTAGAATGTTTAAGTATTTTGAAACAATGCGGTTATGGTTTGAGTGTGATGGTTGATTATGCTTATTCAACAAAAGAAACTATTTTTGACTTACAATCGTCTACTTTAGACATCAATGAAATCATTCCGAATCATTCAATTTATGGAAACATTATTAGTTTTCACAACTGGAATTATCCCGAAGAAAAAATTACCCAAATCTGTTCCCCTTATTATGGGGGAGTGGCACAGCGGTTGTTGACCACAATTTTTTCCCGATCGCTGAATTAAACTGTATTCCTCGCGACAAAATGTTAAAGGATGAATTTTAGTTAAAATCAACCCGTATAAATTTTTTGAACAAGCTTGTGACGTCGAGATTTAACGATTTCAGGAATATATCTATTCTTTTCATCTTGACCTTCAAAACCTAGCCGCTCATACACACTACCACCAATACCCGGTAGGACTATACCTTGATCATCTCGCGTAGAATCTTTAGCAAAGTAGAAAAACTCAAATTTACTGTAAATATCCTTGTTGAATTCACTCCTTAACTTTTCTTCTGCTGTTTTATAAATTACTGGTGCAGCAATAAGTATTTTTTCGGGTTCAATTTTTTGAATTAGATTAGTTAGATTTGTCCTCACGACACAAGCACCAGAGATAATGGACTTAATCACGATTAAATACTGAACGATATCATTATTAACAGGCTCCTGATACTTTTTGAGTATCGGAGCAACTTTTAACTCGTTTATCTCAAAGGGGGAAAATCGTTGATTCCAAAAACAAGCGAAGGCAAGTTTTGAAACTTTAGGTTCTAAAGTCGTAAGAATTCCTTTGGCTAAAAAATCCGCATCTTCAACGGTACAGGCTAGATATACATTGCTTTGACTATTAATAGATTTTAAAATTGAATTGCCAAGTTTTACCCCTAGCTTAAACATAACTGAGCGATAGGCTTCAGGAGATGTGCTTTTATCTCCTAATTTATCGAGGAATTTTTTTGTTTCCGTATCGGCTAATTCTGTATAGTATCTTGAGTTTATTTTGGTTATAAATTGCATCTCAATCATCTCCTAGTTTGTATACTAAAAAATAAATAATTATATAATTTTTACGTCACCATAAATAAATATTTACTCTAAAATTTTAATTTTTTAAAAGTAAACTTCAAGTTCATCAAAAGTCCTTGGTTTATTTTGCTTAACTCGTTTTTGAAAGCGTCTAAAGTTTTCAGTTTCTATACTGTATGGCAAAGTTCCTTCTTCCAGTCCATTCGCAAATTGCCATTGCAAAAAACCTTTAGATATGCTGTACGTAAACCATTGTATTTTAGCAAGAATTTTTTTAACCTCTGGATCGATTTGCACATCTTGGCTACCAAAGTAACGAATATAAGAAGGTTGCGATTGTCGAGATTTTTCCAA
This sequence comes from Coleofasciculus sp. G1-WW12-02, assembly GCF_040219735.1. Lineage (NCBI taxonomy): Bacteria > Bacillati > Cyanobacteriota > Cyanophyceae > Coleofasciculales > Coleofasciculaceae > Coleofasciculus > Coleofasciculus sp. G1-WW12-02. The sequence goes on from NZ_JAVJRX010000041.1 coordinate 28,892, forward strand.
AATTTCCCTAAGAGAGACATTAGATTTATCGCTGGAAAGCCAAGCGCCTAGAATCACACTAGCTACACATTCAATTTTATCGGGTTCAGGATTGTCAAAAGCGCAAAGATATGCCACAGCTTGGCTAAACTCCTGTTCTTCTTGAAGAACTTTTGGTAAACTAGGGGCAAAGTAAAAGTAATCAACTTTACTAAACTCGGCAACTGGCTGAGGTATTTGATTTGCCAACCTGTCTCTGAGTTGCGACTTAGAAACAACTAACGTCATTTCTGATTGCTTTGATACAGCTTGATTTAAATTATATTGTTTAGCAAAATCGTCAGCAATCGAGCGTAGTCCACTTCCCCATCTTAAACTTGCAGTATTTTTCAACTGGTAGTGTTGATAAATATTCTCCTGGATGTCGTTAATAATTAAGTCATCAACAAACGCCATGATTTGACTAGCCAATACTATTTGTTTCTCTTTTTCTAAGACATCTTTGGACAAAACCGATATTTTATATACGGCAAAAAAATTCTCATAAGTATTACCTTTTTCGTTAACCATTCCCCCTTTGTTTTTATTTTTTAGATAATCGAGAACTTCATTCCCAAATAACTCTTGAATTTGCTCTTGTTGGTACACTTCGTCTTCACCGTCATCTTAAATAAACCAAGCACTGCACTAAGTTTTAAGTTGCACAGATGATCCTTTGAATCTCTTGGGCGGTAGCCGGGGCGAGGAGAACACCGTTGCGATAGTGACCCGTTGCCAGTAAAACATTATCATAACCCGATAGTTTACCAATAACCGGAGCTGGCTGTCTTTCTGGACGAGGACGTTTACCTAACCAAGTGCGAACCACTGTAGCTTGAGCTAAAGCGGGACAAAAGGCGATCGCATCTTGTTTCACTTGTTCGAGTAACCCAGGTTCTGCAACCACTTCGCCGCGATGAGGAAACTCCACCGTTGCACCCACCCAATAATCGCCGCCACCAATTGGCACAATATGCACATCATCCCCTGTAATCACAGGCTGGAAATCCGGATTACCGATTGTACCCGCTAGGCGTAATTGTAACGCTTGACCGAGAACGGGTGTCAGCGTAATCGCAGACGCTTGATCCGGTGGGGATAGCAGAAAATTGACCAATTGTGCCGAACCTAATCCCGCCGCAATCACCAGCCAATCCACTGTCAAGGTTTCCCTGTGTGTGTGAATTTGCGCTGCATACCGCCGATTGGAACCATTGACAGGCATCGATTCCACCCCTTCAACACCAACGCCAAACTTAAACATCACCCCCTTCTGTTGGGCGGCGGCGATTAAGGCATGGGTGAGGGCTGTGGGTTCGACTTGTCTGTCATCGGGAGAATAAATCGCACCGATAATCTTCTCAGGATTGAGCTGAGGACAATGGGATTGAACTTGAGCCGTGTTCCAAATTTCCAATTGCCATCCTTGAGATTGGCGAATTTTGACTAAATTCTGCCAAGAGTCTAAATCGTCGTTCTCAAACGCCAGCATCAGGATGCCTTGACGGTTAAAGGGAATGTGATGCCCAGTCAATATTTCTAATTCTGGAATCAGGGTTTCATAGCGCTGCATACTGGCTTGGCGCAACTGCCATGTTCTCCCCTTAACCTTTTGACTAATCACACCCATCAATACACCCAATGCTGCCCCTGTGGACCCTTGGGCGGGGGGTTGTCGATCCAGCACAGTAACCTGTAGCCCAGGAACGCTACTTAGTTCGTATGCGATCGCAGCACCAACAATCCCACAGCCAATGATGGCAACATGACTCATTCAGGCAACTCCGGCTGCATTACTAGCATCAGGAATCAGCTTCAAAAACCGATCAAAGTCGATTAACGCCTCTTGATAATTTTTGATGGCAAGTTCATAGTTGCGGCTTTGAGAGGCGGTGTCAATTTTCTGCAAATGTTCAAACAAGTCATTTGCCGCTTCACTGGCTGCCTTTTGTTCTTGGGGAAGCAGTTGGCGCGTCAGATAACTCATGGTTTTCCGCAAGTTGCCCAATGGACCATGAATATAAGTGGCAACATTTACCCAATCGCGATTGTTAATTTTCGTTTTCAGAACAGGCATTTTTTCTCGCACTTCCCAGAGGCTAGACACCGTGCGCTGAATCTGCTCAACCTGCTGAGTGGTGTAAGCTGGAGGCGGTGTCGTTGCAGCAGGACTACCGCAGCTTACTAAACATGTGGTCACCAGTGCTAGCATTAATGCCAGAATAGAGCGATAACGTCTCATCAGCATGAGTTTCCTCGGATACAACGTTTGATATAGACAAACAAGTAGGTTGAATGATAGCTCAACCCAAAGTCTAATTCAGTGTAACTTAACGTATTATAGGGGGTAAGAAGTGACGTCCCCAGTGCCGCCCTAGGGGACGGTGTGGGACTTTTCGCCGAATAAGCTAAAATACCAAACCCACAATCATCCCGACAAGTAACACAAAACCAATCCAGACATTTTGGCGGAAAATTTCTCCATAAACGGGTTTGGGAATATCAGGTTGTCGCAGTCGCCTATAGTGCCAAATCCACCCGATAATTGCCACACCTAAAGCCATCCAAAAGCCCCAGTGTAGCTGCATGACAAATCCCAATCTTGCCAAAAATCCCACTGTAGCGGCAAAAAATAGACCAACTGCTTCCGGGGCGTAGTCTCCAAAAAACAAGGCGCTAGAATTTACCCCAAGTTTCTGGTCCTCTTCACGGTCTGACATCGCATAAACGGTGTCAAACCCTAATGTCCAAGCTACCGTTGCTGCCCACAAAAACCAAGTGGCGGGTGCTAAATTCCCAGTAACGGCACTCCAACTGATTAAAACAGCAAACCCCCAGGCGATGGATAATACCAACTGGGGAATCGGAAAAACTCGCTTGGCTGACGGATAAAATACAATCACGGGAACGGCGGCGACGCACAGCCAAAATGTAAAGGGATTGAGATAAAGGGCAAGGATACCTGCACAACTCATCGTTACTAACGCCACAACTACGCCCACTTGAACCGACAGAGCGCGAGAGGCTAAGGGACGTTCTTTTGTTCGTTCAACTTGCGGATCAATATCTCGATCCCACAAATCGTTGATTACGCAACCGGCTGCACTGGTGGCTAAGGTTCCCAGGATAATCACACCGACTAAGGGAATCGGGGGTGTACCTTGGGCGGCTAAGAAAACTGCCCATAGCGCTGGAACCATCAAAATTAAGCGTCCGGCTGGCTTATCCCAGCGCAAAAGCCGCGCGATCGCCAGCCAGGTTGGTACTGAGTTTGGGTGTTGTTGGGTCAGCATCGATGATCAGGTCTTTTATAGTTCACAATAACGCAACAGTCTGGTACTGTCGATTTGAGCTGGTTTAACGGTATTGTTGTCAATAGCATCACGGCTAGAGTTGTAATCCCAGATACAAGCATGATCGATTTAGCTGCCAAAGGGAATTCGGCAGGAGTTTCCACTCCAAACACAGACAACGATCGCATAATGGCTGCCATTGATATCGGCACGAATTCGATTCACATGGTCATCGTCCGGATTGATCCCAGGCTTCCTTCGTTTACGATTATCGCCAAAGAAAAAGATACCGTGCGACTGGGGGAACGTGATCCGCATACGGGGAATTTAACCCCCCAAGCTATGAAACGTGCGATCGCGGCGTTGCAACGCTCTCAAGAGTTAGCTAAAAGTTTCCAGGTCGAGCAGTTGGTTGCTGTGGCTACGAGTGCGGTACGGGAAGCCCCCAATGGACGCACCTTTTTACAAGAAGTTGACTCACAATTAGGGCTATTTGTCAACCTTATTTCCGGTCAAGAAGAAGCGCGGCGGATTTATCTGGGTGTCTTGTCGGGAATGGAATTCAACAACCAGCCTCATATCATCATCGATATTGGTGGCGGTTCAACAGAATTAATCTTAGGTGATAGTCACGCTCCCCGTTCTCTCACCAGCACCAAAGTCGGCGCAGTACGCTTGAGCCGTGAATTTATTACCACCGATCCGATTAGCGATCGCGAGTTTCAATACTTACAAGCCTATATTCGGGGACGCCTCGAACGTGCCGTTGAAGATATCTTAGCGAATATAGAACCGGGAGAAAAGCCCCGTTTAGTGGGAACCTCAGGTACGATTGAAACCCTAGCCGCCCTTCACGCCAAAGAAACCTTAGGGATAATACCTACTCCCCTGAATGGTTATGAATTCTACCGCAACGACCTGAAAGATATCGTCAAACAACTCGCCTCACTCCCATGTGCTGAACGGGAAAAACTTCCCGGACTTGCTGAGAAACGAGCCGAAATTATCGTTGCTGGTGCGATTATTTTATTAGAAGCCATGACGCTATTAGATATCGAATCTATCACCGTCGGGGAACGCGCCTTGCGAGAGGGCGTAATCGTAGACTGGATGCTTTCCCAAGGCTTAATTGAAGACCGATTACGGTATCAAGGCGAAGTTCGCAAACGCAATGTAATTAAGGTGGCGCAAAAATATCACGTTAACTTAGCCTCTAGTGAACGGGTGGCTAACTTTGCCCTCAATTTATTTAATCAAACCAAAGGACACCTGCACAATTGGGGAACTGAAGCACGAGAATTGTTGTGGGCGGCGGCAATTTTGCACAATTGTGGCTTATATGTCAGTCATTCGTCACACCATAAGCATTCCTATTACCTGATTCGCCACGGGGAATTACTCGGGTTTACTGATATTGAAATTGAAGTTATCGCTAACCTGGCTCGCTACCATCGCAAGAGTTCACCTAAGAAAAAGCACGAAAATTACAGCAATTTACCCAACAAATACTATCGGCATTTAGTAAAAGAATTGAGTCCTTTATTACGGTTAGCTGTTGCTCTTGATCGCCGACAGATTGGGGCAATTTCTCAAATTAGATGCCACTATTTACCAGAAGAAAAGGAAATGTGTTTGCGTCTAGTGCCTGTAGAGCATAATGATACCTGCGCCTTAGAAATCTGGAGTTTAGAGGATAAAAAAGTCGCGTTTGAAGAGGAGTACGACGTTAAATTAGTCATACAGCTAGAAAACCAGGCTAGTTAACGCTACAAGAAAAAATTCCCTAGGGGCGGGCGCGAGCATCTTAGGAGAATTTGGTACTGATAGCTGAGCAACGAAACCCGCCTTTATTCAAAAGCATAGGAGAGTGAAGCGTAACGCACCAATCAAATTCTTTAATAAATTACAAATGACAATCAACTCAATGTTATCTTTTTTTCTCGTAATACTGCTGATGATAATCTTCAGCTAAATAGTAATCAGAAGCAGGTTTAATTTCGGTCATAATATCCTGTTCATACTTACCAGACATCTGAAGCTTGCGCTTTGATTCTCTGGCGGCTTGTTCTTGGTCAGGATTGTGGAAAAATATAACCGAGCGGTATTGCTCGCCGCGATCAGGTCCTTGACGATTATATTGGGTAGGGTCATGAATTGACCAAAAGACATTCAGCAAGTCATTGTAGGAAATCTGAGACGGGTCATACTCCACTTGCACAACTTCTGCATGTCCGGTAATTCTGGCACAAACATCCAAATAGCATGGGTTGGGAAAATGTCCTCCCATATAGCCAACGGATGTAGAAGTAACGCCGTTTAATCGACGAAATGCTGCCTCGACTCCCCAGAAACAGCCTGCTCCAAATGTAGCTTTTTCCATTATTCACCTATTCTTTCTACAACTTGGTAGAGCCTAGTTGTAGATAAACCAAGCATAGGTCAAAATTGCCAGAAAAGCGAAGCCAAGTAAGGTTTCTCGTTGCTCTTGCCAAAGCCTTAGCACACTTTGCCTTATATAGCGTAAGGTGACTCTACGTTCATGACCGAGTTCATCCATGAGTTGAGCCACTCTCACATCGACTTCCTTAACGGAGACATCGCCTCGCTTGTAGGCGGCTTCTAACTCGTCTAGCTTTCTCCAGTAGTCTTTGGTGGATTCGATGAGATTAATCATGGTTGCGCCAGAATTGTTAACTTATGTAAACATCCTAGCGTGACTCCTGGAGTTGGGGGGTGAGGTTTACCCCACCGCGTGATGAGGACGCATAAAAAAGTCGAGTTGTGAGTAGATTGGAGTAGGTCTTATGTAACGTTGACAGGAGTAAGTTTAATGAATGCCTTTCCCTAGACTGATGTTGAGTGGGACAGGCTGCGCTGAAGATTGGGCAGTAGAGTTCGCCCGTTGAGGAGTCAGGAGTTTGGTAAATGGACACACAACTACTGCACCGCTGGCTTTCAGAGCGTGTTTCCCAGGAAAGTCTGAGTTGGCTAGAGCAGAAGCAGGAAAAAATTGCTCAAGGTGCCCCTGAACGGGTATTCTTTACTGCCTTTAGCGCTGTGCCGCGTTACATAGGCAAACAGGCTCTGGATCTGAGTGTAGAGGACTTGGAAGCAGCACAGGAAGTACGCCCTGGTTGGTTTGCTGGTCATTGGACTGTAGATCAGGCGGGTCGCACGCTTTTAGTATTATCTCTGCCATGCGATCGCGCCGAAACCTATGTACAGACGCTTAATAAAGTTTTCACTACTGCCGATGAAGGGGAGTTAGTCGCGCTGTATCAAAGTTTACCGTTATTACCTTATCCTGAAAAACACAAGGCACAAGCGGCTGAAGGGGTTCGCAGCAATATGACGACGGTTTTTAATGCTGTGGCACTGAGAAATCCTTACCCTGCCGAGTATTTCGATGATATCGCTTGGAATCAAATGGTTCTAAAAGCCGTTTTCATCGGGAGTCCCTTGTCTCTAATTCAGGGATTAGATGAACGCGCTAACCCACAATTAGCTCAGATGTTAGTCGATTATGCCCACGAACGCTGGTCAGCTAAACGCCCCGTAACACCGGAACTGTGGCGAGTTGTAGGGGGATTTGTTGATGATGCGATCGCATCCGACTTACAAAAAGTTCTATCTGACTCCGATATCGCCCAACAACAAGCTGCTGCCTTAGCTTGTTCCCAATTATCCTCACCCCAAACCCAAGCCCTTCTTGCCAGTCGCCCAGACTTGCAATCTTTAATTCAAAACGGTAATTTAACGTGGGACAGCTTTAGCGGTTCGACAGATCCCCTAAAATATGCTTAAATCTCTGCATAACTCTTTAGGCGCAAGCTATGCATAGATTAGAGCATCTAGTTGAGGAAAAGTAACGATGCCACGCCGCAAGAAGCAACAGAAAACTCAAGAAATTTACACTCAGGTTATTCCTGTTGCTTCAAGTTCAGATGAAGCGCAGGTGAGGAGAATCATGCACCTGTGTGGCATCGAGAGAGCATTAACATACAACAAACTTGGATCGCTACAAGGATGGGGACTCAACTGGAGAAAAGCCGCTCCTATCGTGAGAACCCAACTGAGCCCAACTGATATTGGATTACCTGCGAAGCTTTGGGAATGGTCAGTTAATGACGCTATGAAGGCGATTTTAGCGCAACAAGAAGCCGCGAAAACCTTCATGATTCGAGCAATTTACCGCCGCACTCTAGACGAAGAAAAGCGGTCTAAGTTGCTGGATTTGATGCACAATGACCCAACTTCCGATCCTTGGCTGCATCGGGTGTTCCGTAATCAATACCAGCGTGGACACACCTATGTTCGTAATCAGATCGTTTACCAAGGTGGCGGTTACACCTGCAAGCGACTCACTCGCAATACAGTCAAATTGGAAGTTCAAGGGTTAGAGAAAGGTAAGCGGATTACGTTAAAACTGAAATGCCGTCATATTATATCTGGGCAAATTCGACTAATCTGTAATCAAGACGATAAACTATCCATTCATTGCACTCGGAAAAGAACGCTGACTCTTCCCACGCTCCAAGTCGATCAAGAAATCGGTATTGACAAGGGATATACCGAAGCCTTCTACACCTCAAATGGGGACAGCATTGCCGATGGACTCGGACATCTTATGACCGAGAAAACGAAGCGCATCACCCGCACAAATCGCAACCGTTACAGACTGCGCTCTCATGCCAAAAACAACCCGGAAAAATCGGCAGCAATCCTCAAAAATAATTTGGGTTACAAAGTCAAATCACGTAAGCTAAGAAAAGAAAAAGCAACCATTCAGAATTTCATTCGCAAAGACTTAAGACTCCTGATCACCTCACCGACTCGCATCTTTGCCGAAGACCTCACCTCGCCGATCAAAGGGAAACAGCAAGCCAAGCAAATTAATCGCTTGCTGAATCAATGGATGAAAGGTGAACTACAAGCTTCAACCCTTGAAGATCGCATTGGAGACTGGATCAACAGTGTCTGTGGTGAATCCAGCTTATACGTCGCAAATGTGTTCTCGTACCGGGACGTTATTGGGTCAACGGGATGGGGATCGTTTTATCTGTTACACAGGGGACGTAATTCAAGCAGACAAAAATGCCGCAATGAACATTCTGCATCGCGGCGGTGATCGTGAGATTACTCTCTTTCTGAAATATGCAGAAGTCCGCACCATTTTACTGATGCGGACGGTTCGATACTTAGCTTCGATTGGAAAGTCTGTATCTGAAGCTCTAAACTTGGGTTGGCTCAACCTTAAGTTTAGAGCACAAGCGTTACGACTTGAAGCGGAGTATCACCTAGCGGGGTGCTAGGTACGGTTAAGCTCCGGTGGGTGGGAGAAGTGCCTTGCTTCACCAACGTCCCTAACGACAACCATCAACGGATGAAACCAGCAATATGAGACACTTCTAGCTTGTCTGCATAGATTTGCACAGATTTAGTTCACCCCAACACCACCTATCCAGCCAAAACCTATCCAGCCAAAACAAGTAATCATGAATACCTTGCCCATGATGTTCATCGACCCCCACATTCACATGAGTTCCCGCACGACTTACGATTACCTCACCATGCGGGAGTATGGCATTGTTGCTGTCATTGAGCCATCCTTCTGGCTAGGGCAACCCCGTACTCATATTGGAACATTTAAGGATTATTTCAGCAGTATTGTCGGATGGGAACGCTTTCGTGCCAGTCAATTTGGCATCAAACATTATTGCACAATTGGGTTAAATCCGAAGGAAGCTAACAATGAAGCGTTGGCAGAAGAAGTGATGGAACTGCTGCCACTTTATGCCTGTAAGGAAGGTGTTGTTGCTATTGGTGAAATTGGCTACGACGACATGACGGATGCGGAAGATAAGTATTTCCGTCAGCAGCTCGATTTAGCCAAAGAACTGGATATGTTGGTGTTAATCCATACACCCCACCGCAACAAAAAGGCAGGTACAAGTCGCAGTATGGATCGTTGCATTGAACATAAATTAGATCCGTCCCAGGTGATTATTGACCACAATAATGAAGAAACCGTTGAGGAAGTGCTAAGTCGCGGTTTTTGGGCAGCTTTTACAATTTACCCAATGACGAAGATGGGTAATGCTAGGATGGTGGAGGTTGTACGTCAATATGGGTGTAAGCGCATCATCGTTGATAGTAGCGCCGATTGGGGAATGAGTGATGTGTTAGCTGTGCCGAAGACTGCTCGATTGATGCAGGAACGGGGTATTCCGGACGATCATGTACGGGCAGTTTGCTATGAAAATGCTTTGGCGGCTTATAGCCAAACTGGGGTGATGAAAGCAGAAGATTGGCTTAATCCATCAGCGATTGACCAAAGTCAGTTGTTTAATGGTAATTCTGTGTTGCGGGGGCAGGAACCGGGTATTGAGTCCATTCAAGACTATGTGTTGATTGAGTAGAGAAAAACGAACCACTCCAGGCACAGAGAACGCACCGGAGAGAGGAAGAGGAGGTATGGAGTGAATGGGGCAGGTTTGAGTTCTCAGGGTGGGTGGGCTTATTTACAATTAATGCGCCCTGCCAATATTGTGACGGCTTGGGCTGATATTTTGGTTGGATTTGCGGCTTCTGGGGCGGCGATTATTTTTGATCAGGTAATCACTGGGCAAGCGGTTTTTATTCAACTGCTTCCTTTGGTTTGGTTGCTAATAGCAACAACGGGTTTATACGGCGGTGGCGTTGTTTTTAATGATGTCTTTGATGCTGAACTCGATGCCAAGGAACGCCCAGAACGACCAATTCCGAGTAGTCGCGCCTCGCGTCAGAGGGCAACTGTGCTGGGGACTGTGCTGTTAGGTATCGGTGTCGTGGCGGCTGCACAGGTTTCCTGGGTGAGTGGTGTTTTAGCCGCAATTATTGCGGGTGCGGCTTTGAGTTATGACGCCCTCGCCAAACATCATACTTTTTTTGGTCCTCTGAATATGGGGCTATGTCGCGGTGGCAACTTACTACTAGGTGTAAGTGTTTTACCCGCAATGGTAGAGGAACGCTGGTATTTAGCCCTAATTCCTATTGTTTATATTGCGGCAATCACTGCCATTAGTCAGGGGGAAGTCCAAGGTGGAAAAAAGATTACAGGATTTGTAGCTTTACTGCTGATTGGGGTAGTAATTAGTGGTATTTTAGGATTAGGACTATTGCCAAATTATGAAATTATTGCCGCCCTGCCATTCGCTGCTTTATTATCTTTTCGGGTACTCCCGCCATTTTTAAAAGCTGCCCGTGAACCCATGCCTGAACAAATCCGAACGGCGGTAAAGGCTGGTGTGTTGTCGCTGATTGTCTTAGATGCAACAATTGCGGCTGGTTTTGCGGGGTTGCCTTTCGGATTATTGGTGCTACTTCTGCTGCCTATCTCAATGGGATTAGCACAACTGTTTGCTGTCACTTAAAAAAACAATGACGATTAGCCGAGCGGGAAAAGCCAGATTAAATTTACAACCAATCAATCAACAGATTCGCGTTACCTTTACTTATAACGTTCACTTTACGACAGGGGTGTTTAATTTAGATAATGCTTTGCTGGCGCAAGTAGTAACAGCAGATGGGGAGAGAGGGACGAAAAAAGCGATCGCTATTATAGATTCAGGACTATTACATCATCATGAAGAACTGCCAGAGCAAATAGCCGCCTATACTAAGCGATATGAAAACGCCTTAACCTTAAGCGCAAATCCAGTTATTATTTCTGGTGGAGAAGCTGCCAAGAATAATCCAAAACAGTTAGAGGAAATTCACCAGATTATTAATGAAGTGGGATTGTGCCGTCACTCCTACTTATTAGCCATTGGTGGGGGTGCTATATTGGACTTAGCCGGATATGCCGCAGCAACGGCTCATCGAGGAATCCGACTGATCCGAATTCCTACAACTGTATTAGCGCAAAATGATTCTGGGGTAGGGGTTAAAAATGGAATTAATGCCTTTGAAAAAAAGAATTTTCTCGGCAGTTTTGCGCCCCCTTTTGCAGTTTTGAATGACTTTAATTTTATCAAAACTCTAGATGAGCGAGATTGGCGATCTGGCATTGCTGAGGCAGTTAAGGTTGCGCTGATAAGAGATACCGAGTTTTTTGAGTTCATTACAACTCAGGCTGAGGCATTGGTGCAGCGAGATATGAATGCAATGCAGCAGCTAATTTATCGTTGCGCTCAATTACATTTGGCACATATTGCTAATAGTGGCGATCCCTTTGAAGCCGGTTCGTCTCGTCCTTTAGATTTCGGTCACTGGGCGGCTCACAAATTGGAGTATTTGACAAATTATAACTTGCGTCATGGTGAAGCAGTAGCGATTGGAATTGCCCTAGATAGCACATATTCCTACTTAGCCGGATTGCTCACTCAGTCCGAGTGTCAACAAATATTAAATACGCTGATAGAATTGGGGTTTACATTATATGTACCAGAACTGGATGAACAACTTCATCAACCAGAACATACCCGTTCTCTATTCCGGGGATTAACTGAGTTTCGGGAACATCTAGGAGGAGAACTCACCCTGATGCTGCTGCAAGGAATTGGACAGGGAGTAGAGGTTCACGAGGTAGATTTTTCTTTATATAGGCAAGCAATTTCTATCTTGCGAGAGGTTGCCGAAAATAGGCAGATGGTGGAGAGTATTCCATGAGTGCAAATTCTCTATTCACGCTAAGTAAGATAGATAGCTTACCTTTGTAGACGAAGTACTGAACGATGAAGATTCAAATAGACAGTGGCTTTCACTTAACCTATTGCACCAACATTCATCCGGGTGAAGAGTGGAAAAAAGTCTTTTTAAACCTAGAACAATATATTCCAATCCTCAAAGCACAACTCTCACCCACAAAACCCTTCGGGGTTGGACTGCGATTGGCAGATGTCGCAGCACGGGAACTTTTAGAAGGAGATAATCTCACTCAATTCCAAGCATGGCTAACCGAGCAAAATTTATACGTTTTTACCCTGAATGGATTTCCTTATGGAGGATTTCATCACCAGGTTGTAAAAGACCAAGTTTATGCACCAGATTGGTCTAAACAAGAACGGTTAGACTATACCATGCGCTTGACGAAAATCATAGCCGCCTTATTACCCGAAGGAATGGATGGCGGAATTTCTACCTTACCGCTGTCTTATAAACCCTGGTGGAAAGAAGACAAAACCCTGAGTGAAACAGTTCTGAAAGATAGTAGCTTTAATCTGACTCTGCTGGTAGAGGAAATGGTACGCCTCCAGGAAGAAACGGGGAAATTGCTGCATATAGACTTGGAACCGGAACCGGATGGTTTGATTGAAAATGCGGATGAAGTCATTGATTTTTTTCAAAAATGGTTATTGCCAATAGGTGGAGCATATTTAGCAGAACGCTTAGGAATTTCGCCGGAATCAGCCGAAGCTAAAATACTCGATCATGTGCGCGTTTGTTATGACACCTGCCATTTTGCTGTGGAGTATGAAGAACCGGCTTTAGTCTTTAGCCGTTTTCAATCAGCAGGAATTAAAATTGGCAAGATTCAAATTAGTGCTGCATTAAAAGTTATATTGCCGCAGGATTATGAGGATAGAAATCAGGTTTTTGAGCGATTGCGTCCCTTTGCCGAATCTACCTATTTACACCAAGTCATAGAGCGAAGATCTGATGGAGGTTTCTATCATTATCCTGACTTAGGAACAGCATTACCACAGCTTGAAAAATCTCCTGCCCAGGAGTGGCGCACTCACTTTCACGTCCCAATTTTTATCCACGACTATCAACTATTGCAGTCTACTCAAGATGACATTATTACTGTGCTGAAGCTACTGCAAGAAAACCCCACTTGTCAACATCTGGAAATTGAGACTTACACCTGGGATGTATTGCCAGCAGAAATGAAGATGGATTTGTTGGCATCCATTCAGCGAGAGTATGAGTGGGTATTGGGAAGAATGAGTGCTGGAAGTATCAATTCCAAAGTTTCTGTTTTATAGGAGAGAAAAATAGGAATAAAAAGTTATCTTTAGAAAATCAGTCCAAGTATTGCTCATGCAAAAAACAGTTGTTCTTAATGTTGTCGGATTAACTCCTGGCTTACTGGGAAAAAATACTCCGTTTTTATCCCGTTGGAGTTCTCAAGGGCAAGTGGTGTCGGTGACGCCCATTTTGCCTGCTGTAACTTGTTCGGTTCAAGCGACTTACTTAACGGGAAAATTACCAGATGAACATGGAATTGTTGCCAATGGCTGGTACTTCCGAGATGAATGTGAGGTGAAGTTTTGGCGACAGTCAAATAAGTTAGTGCAGGCTCCTAAAGTATGGGAGATGGCGAAATCTATTGACCCCACTTTTACCTGTGCCAACCTCTTCTGGTGGTATAATATGTATTCTTCGGTGGACTACATCATTACACCGCGCCCCATGTACCCCGCCGATGGCAGAAAAATCCCGGATATTTATACTCAACCTGGGGAAATGCGATCGCAAATTCAATCCGATTTAGGTCAATTCCCCCTCTTCAATTTTTGGGGACCTAATACTTCTATTCATTCTAGCCAATGGATTGCAGAATCAGCCAAGTGGATTGAGCAGCGCTATAACCCCACATTAACTTTAATCTATCTGCCTCACTTAGATTATTGCTTGCAACGAGTTGGCTTTGACGAGAAACAGATACAGAAGGATTTGCAAGAAATTGATACAGTTTGTGGCGATTTGATTGAGTACTACGAATCACGCAGCGCTCAGGTTATTGTTCTGTCTGAATACGGCATCACCTCAGTGTCTAAACCTGTTCATCTGAACCGAATCCTGCGGGAAAATGGATTAATTGTAGTGCGTGAGGAGTTGGGACGAGAATTGCTCGATCCGGGAGCAAGTACTGCTTTTGCCGTTGCCGATCATCAAGTGGCTCATGTCTATGTTAACGATTCAGCTTATATTCCCAAAGTTCGCTCTCTTTTAGAAGCTACTGTTGGGGTAGCAAAAGTATTAGATGAAGAAGGTAAGCTGGCTTACCATCTGGATCATCCCAGAGCCGGGGAGTTAGTTGCGATCGCACAGCCTGATGCTTGGTTTACTTACTATTATTGGCTTAGCGATCGCCGCGCTCCTGACTTTGCTAGAACTGTGGATATTCACCGCAAACCGGGTTACGATCCTGTAGAACTTTTTCTCGCTCCAAAACTCAAACTTCCCCAAGTAAAAGTCGGTCTAACGCTACTAAAAAAACAGCTTGGTTTTCGTTACCTGATGGATGTAATTTCTCTAGATGCCTCATTAGTTCGTGGTTCTCATGGTTGTGTCACCACTTCGTCAAGTGAAAAACCATTATTGATAACTCGACAGACTCACCTGCTAGATACAACAGCGATTGAAGCGACTGATGTTTGTGGGTTGATTTTAAAACATTTGAAGGGAAGGGACTCCAACGTCTCCTTTGCTGCATCTACCTCATTCCCCTAACTATTTTTTCTCAGGTAAATTCGCTTCACCGAATACCTGCTGCGGTGTCAATTCCAATCCCTCAAACAACGAATCTATAATCAACCTATCTTTCGTATAAGTTCGCGGTGGCGCATCGGGATAGAAAACTGTGATACTTCTTGCTTGGGGATCTACAACCCAAACTCGTAACACTCCCGCTTCCAGATAATCAGTGGCTTTCTCCGCCAAAGTCCCAAATGTCTGTCCCTGTGAAATAATTTCAATTGCCAATTCTGGCGGAACTGGACAAGCTTCATCTTCCATCACTTCTGTAGGTAGTCGCTGATAAGAAATATAGGTCAAATCTGGCACCGGAACCCAGTCTTCACCCCTACGTTTTAACGCGATCGCCCATTCTGGGTAAACTTCACCTTTCCCCTGACACCACTTATCAATAATAAATAACAATGTCTTTTGCAAAGCTGCATGAAATCGTTTTGGTGACATCTTTGGTATCGCCTCACCCTCGACTAATTCATGGGTTACATCTGACTCTGGCATTGCCAGAAATTCTTCAAGTGTAAGTTTCTTTTCTAACTGTTGCATTGCTAGTTATTGGTAATTTGATAAGTTTTGAGTTTTGAGTTAACTCCCCCATTTCTCTGTGGTTAACGCTTTTTGCTGTGCTGTTTTTAGGATGGAAAAGAGATGTTAGCGATCGCGTTGATGTATTGTGTAATTTGAGACTGAACTTAGACAAAATTTATGTGTCTGACATCACGATACCCTAGATCGTGGCAAGTTCAGCTGGGTGGGAATCAGCCAGACTGATAAGGGATAATGATTCTATGATGCACTATCGCAAGTCCACGCTCATTGACGCACCTGTCGAAGTTGTCTGGAACTTTCACGAGCGTCCAGATATCTTAGAACGACTCACTCCGCCTTGGCAACCTGTTCAGGTTGTACGTCGCGAAGGCGGCTTAGATGTGGGTGCGATTTCAGAATTTCGCCTGTTTTTTGGCCCAATTCCGGTGCGATGGGTAGCGGTTCACTTGACATCCTCCCCACCCTGCTTACGCGATCGGGTGGGGATTCCCATCATCACTGACGGGGTTTCCTGGCTCTACGAGTAACCTTACTTTTTGGAGTTTCCCCCTCCAAGCAGTGGGTCATCTCATCCCCAGGCGTTACTTTCCGAGCGCCCCTCGGTAGTTGAGCTAAGCC
>NZ_JAVJRX010000042.1:0-16917 GCF_040219735.1 Coleofasciculus sp. G1-WW12-02
TCCTAGCAAGGTCAAGTTAATCAGGAGGAATAACGGTCTATGCGTAGCGTAAAAAATTGGATGCCTCCATTCTTCCGGCATCCCTCTATCCCTCCTCGCCCTACGAGAGTTGAGGGCGAGGATTCCCGCGATTTTGTTGAAGCGGTATTGGTCAAGTCGCAAGACTTGTATCAAATCGTCGGAGATTGTGGCGATGAATATCGGCGATAAAGATATCTATGCCGTTAGTGATGCTCTCCATTTTCATCGCTTATCTCGTGAGACTCTGGGTGAGCGCGAAGCAACCCGGAGAGGAATAGAGGTCAAACCGTGTCGCAAGGGCGCGATAAGGTTTGACAATCCAGGTGAAGGCACGACGATTAACCCCGTGCTTCGCTGCCATCCAAAGGGTAGCAAGTTCTGACTGAACCCCAATGCCTGAGTAGCATTTGCCTGGGTCTATACCTATGGCTATCGGCTGAGTATCCTCACCCGCCTCAAAGGTTAACTGAATAGCGACTCGACAAAAAGCCTTAAAGATAACTTGGACTAGGGAAGTATCCAAGAGTTTGTACCAGGTTTAGACTCTGTGCGGTATTCAACGGTTTAAAGGGTCCGTTTGTCCGGCAATCCCTAACAGAGCAGCGATAGCTAGGTTAGGGTTGTTGAATAGTGACTTATTACCCTTCGCTTCACTCAAGGGCATACTTTGTAAAGACATTCCGGCGGAACGTCTTCACTTCTTTTGACCACTAACTGTGCTTAGGTCAGCCGACACTCTAGCACGTTGCTGGATCGCTGGAAAAGAAATTCCTGAATCTGTTATGCCGAGGACGTATACTCTAAACTCAAGAATAACCAGAAAAACAGCAGACCAATGGAACACTCTCCCGTTGACGCCCAACCTGATGCTCAATCGGCGTCATCGGCGTCTCCTCATTGGACGCCATTTGATCGCACGATGATGCAACGGTGCATCGAACTTGCTCGCCGTGCCCTCGGACGAACTAGCCCCAATCCTTTAGTGGGTGCTGTCATTGTCCGGGATGGAGAGATCGTGGGAGAGGGATTTCATCCAGGGGCTGGTCAACCCCATGCAGAAATCTTTGCCCTACGTCAAGCGGGTGAAACCTCTCAGGGAGCGACCATTTATGTCAACTTGGAGCCTTGTAATCACTATGGACGAACACCCCCCTGCACAGAAGCATTAATTGCCGCAGGAGTCGCCAAGGTTGTCGTCGGTATGGTTGATCCCAATCCTCTGGTGGCAGGTGGTGGAATTGAGCGGCTAAGAAAGGCGGGAATCGACGTTTTGGTGGGTGTGGAAACTGAGGCTTGTCGTCAGCTCAATGAAGCCTTTGTTCATCGCATCCTCCACAAGCGTCCCTGGGGAATGTTGAAATATGCCATGACACTAGACGGCAAAATTGCCACCACAAGTGGTCACAGTGCTTGGGTGACAGGTCAAGAGGCGCGGCGGTATGTGCATCAGCTACGGACGGCTTGTGATGCTGTAGTCGTGGGTGGTAATACTGTGCGTCTGGATAATCCTTATCTCACCAGTCATGATACCGATACCCACAATCCGTTGCGAGTTGTCATGAGTCGCACCTTAGACTTGCCGATCAATGCCCATTTATGGGAAACCGCTAATGCTCCCACGTTAGTTTTGACTGAGATTGGAGCCAATCCGGATTTACAGCACCAGCTAGTGAACAAGGGAGTAGAAGTCATTGAAATGACGCCTCTGACACCCGCCAAGGCAATGGCGTATCTGTACGATCGACAGCTTTCAACGGTGTTATGGGAATGCGGTGGGATCTTGGCAGCAAGGGCAATCGCGGATGGCACTGTCCAAAAGGTACTGGCATTTATTGCCCCGAAAATCGTTGGCGGCAAAGCAGCGCCTTCACCTGTTGGGGATTTGGGACTAGCAACAATGACAGACGCCCTGACGCTCGAACGAGTCAGTTGGCGTCAGCTTGGATCAGATTATGTTGTGGAAGGCTATGTGCCAGGAGTTATGAATTATGAATTATGAATAACCGCAAAAGAGGTTTAAGTTTTGCAGGTTATCGGGGCGAGTTTCACCATTATCGTTTCTTGCCATCTATATATCGCTAAACCCACCTTGACTCAGTGCTTGCTTGGAGAGAAGCGATCATAACAAATGACGCATGACAAATGACTAAAAAATGCTTGAAGTGACCATTTTCAGCCTATTAGTCGGTAATCTAGGTTGGCAGTCAGTGGTTGTCAGTACATGGCTGCGCTGGCGACAGATGATCAGGAGTCATCATTATCAGGAGGAGGAAGAAGAAATTGTGACGGGTTTTGATGCAAAAGAAGACTCAGCTTTATTAAAACAGCGACAAGCCAACGGCACCATTGACCGTATGAGTCATCCGGAACAACCTTCAGTTGACCCGCAACTGGTTGGCTGGGAATTCAAAATTGTGCGATCGCACCGCGACTTATTTCATAAACCGGCTGTGTTTCAACAACTGTGTGAAGAAGAAGCCCTGGCAGGTTGGATTCTACTAGAAAAACTCGATGATCGGCGAGTCCGATTTAAGCGATTGATTGCTTTACGTAATATCATTGATCCCCAACAGCTACCTTTTGATCCCTACCGTTGCTATTATGGGTCGTCATGGACTGCCCAAAGCTGGTTAGGTCTATTCGCCGTATTGATGGCAATTGCTGTTCCTGCTTGTCTGAGCTATACCCTAGTTTCAAACCTTCTACACGACTCTCCAGAGTCTTCACCCCCGTCTCCTTATCAGGATATACCTGCCCAAGATTTCCCACCCGCCCAGTGACATCTTGTACCACTCAAGTAAAAACTATAGATAGTGTCGGGGATCTATCTGTGTACCCCATTTACTTGAAAAGCGCTGTAAGCATTCCCCTCAAGTTGACCCTAGGCACATAAGAATTGAGTAGAGACATTCCACCGGAACATCTTTACCATTCCGGTATAAATCAGGAGTCAGACCTCAAGTATGATTAGATCTGACTCCGAGATAGTTAACAAATGCACCTAAATTAATCGCACTTTGACTTAAACACGCAGTGGTGGCTTTGTTACCTTCAACCCGGCTTCTTCTTGCACATATTCCTCAATGTCAATCGAGACCGATTCTACATTCCAGATATCTTGACAATACTCCCGGATTGTGCGGTCTGAGGAAAACTTGCCTGTGCGAGCCGTATTCAAAATAGACATGCGAATCCAATTGTCTTGGTCGCGATAGGCGTGACTAACTCGATCTTGGCAATCGATGTAAGATTGATAATCGGCAAACAACAGGTACTCATCTTTGTAGAGGAGTGAATCCACAATTGGCTTGAACAAGTTTGGATTCTCCGGACAGAAGTCACCCGCAGCAATGCGATCAATTACCTCTTTTAATTGAGCATTGCTATGGTAGTAGTCCATCGGGTTGTATCCCCGGGCTTTCAAGTCAAATACCTCTTGTGCGGTTAAACCAAACAAGAAGAAGTTATCAGCCCCCACAGCTTCCCGAATTTCAATATTCGCCCCATCCAAGGTGCCAATGGTTAGCGCTCCATTGAGGGCAAACTTCATATTGCCTGTACCGGAAGCTTCTTTGCCTGCTGTGGAAATTTGCTCGGAAAGATTTGCCGCCGGATAAATCTTCTGGCCCAAAGAGACAGAAAATCCCTCCATAAACACTACCTTGATTCGACCACCGACATCAGGGTCGTTGTTGACCACTTTAGCGACAGCATTGATCAATCGGATCACCAACTTCGCCATATAGTAGCCCGGAGCCGCCTTGCCTGCAAAAATGAAGGTTCGGGGTAGGATATCAACTCCCGGATTGCGCTTGATGCGGTTGTATAGGGTAATGATATACAAGACATCTAATAACTGACGCTTGTATTCATGTAATCGCTTCACCTGTACATCAAACAAGGAATTGGGATTGACTTCTACGTCATTAAACAGCAAAATATAGTCCACCAACTCTTGCTTGTGCTGCTGCTTAATCGCGGCAAAGCGTTGACGAAATTCCGGATCATCGACAAAGGCTTCCAGTTTTTGCAGGTCTTCTAGGTTATTCACCCAATTGCCACCAATTTTTTCCGTAATCAAGTCGGAAAGTTGGGGATTACTCAGCAATAGCCAGCGGCGCGGGGTAATGCCATTGGTTTTGTTATTGAATCGTTCGGGGAACATTTCATAGAAATCGTGCAAAACTCGCTGCTTGAGCAACTCTGTGTGTAGTGCTGCCACCCCATTAATGCTATGGCTACCGACACAAGCTAAGTGTGCCATGCGGATAAACTTTTCGCCACCTTCTTCAATCAGGGACATGCGTTGTAGCCGATCCCCATCACCGGGATATTTCACTTTGACCTGTTCGAGGAAGCGGTGGTTAATTTCGTAGATAATTTCCAGATGTCGAGGAAGCAAACGCTCGAATAAGCGAACGGGCCAACGCTCTAGGGCTTCGGATAGAAGGGTATGGTTGGTATAGCCAAAGGTGTGCTTGGTGATGTACCAAGCTCGGTTCCATCCCAATTGATACTTATCCACCAACAGCCGCATCAATTCAGCAATCCCAATCGAGGGATGGGTGTCATTGAGCTGGATAGCGACTTTTTCATGGAACTGGTCAAAATTCCGGTAAGTGCGGCGGTAGGTGTTGATAATGTCTTGTAGAGAACAGCTAACGAAGAAATACTGCTGTTCTAGGCGCAGTTGTTGACCCTGAGAGGTATTATCATTGGGATACAGGACTTTTGAAATATTCTCGGAGAATATCTTGTCTGTAACCGCGCCTGCATAGTCTCCACTGTCAAACACCTGGAAGTTAAACTCTTCAGAGGCACCTGCCCGCCACAGACGTAGAGTATTGACCGTGTTGTTATGGTATCCCGGTACGGGTGTATCGTAGGGGGTGCCCAAGACTTTGCGATCAGGAATCCAACGCACCCGGTATTGACCTTTATCATCATCATACCCTTCGGTACGTCCGCCAAACCCGACCACAACGGTTAACTCTGGATGGCGAATTTCCCAGGGGTTGCCGAAACGCAGCCATTTATCGGGATGTTCGACTTGAGCGCCCTCTTCAATGCGTTGATCAAAGATGCCAAATTCATAGCGAATCCCGTAGCCCATTGCTGGAATTTCTAAGGTAGCAAGGGAATCCAGAAAACAGGCGGCTAAACGACCTAATCCCCCATTTCCCAGTCCGGGTTCAGGTTCGAGTGACATTAGATCATCCAGCTTTAACCCGGATTCTTCTAAGGCTTGACAAACCCGGTCGTACATATTCAGGTTGAGCAAATTATTGCTTAACTGACGACCCATTAAAAACTCTGCCGAGAGGTAATAAACGGTCTTGACCTCTTTTTGAATGTAGGTTGTCGTGGTATTAATCCACCGATGCAGCAAGCGATCGCGTACCGTATAAGCCAAAGCCATGTAGTAATCGTAGGGGGTGGCTAAGAACTCATTCTTGCCCTGGATGTAGTACAGGTTATCGGCGAAGGCACGTTTTAGCGTCTCCACCGTCATTCCGGTGCGATCGTCTTCTACTTGAATTTCCGGGAGGCAGACGTTCGACTGGATGGGTTGATTGCTGTTGGGTTCAAAAACTTGGTTATTCATACAGACTGGTTGTTACTGATGACACGATTTAATATCGCTCCCCCTGCTACTCTAGTCTCTAAAATTGGCGATGCCAAGGTGTCAGACGTTGGGGTTTTCGTTCCTTCTACCAGCCAGCTTAACCGCACCAGACCACGATCCGGAACGTCTGTGCAAAAATCTGTTATCTGCTGGCGCTAAGTGGTCTGTGGAGTCGGTTCCACTTCAGGTGCGATCGCTCTGGTGAACCGCGTGGTATCGGAATTTTTCTACTGACTTATTACTTGTCTTAGTCATCGATTCGCGGATTTTTGGTTAACAAATGTTTATGAAATCAGGAGATAGTTAATCATGGGAGTCAAAACTTGTCTTTGTTGTGGTCATCCCCTCTTGCGCCACGTAAGACGACAAGGTGTCTATTGGTTTTGCACAGTTTGCCATCAGGAGATGATTCCCCTAAAGCCAAGCCCGTCATCTATTCGTATCGATACTCTCAAGCATAAGCCGAGCAGTCAGATTGTGCATAGTCTTTAAGTCTGTCGAATTCATCTTCGGATAATCGAACTCTTAAAGTTTTATTTCTTGTCATAAATTCCAGAAATACTGGATAAACGCTTCGGGACAACTCGCCTTATGCGTGTATTTATGCGTGTATTGATGAAAGTCAATACTCGCTTGGTGATTAGATGAGCGAAGAATCCCCCGCGTTTTCAACCGGGGGAGTGTCAAGTATCCACCATTAGCTTAAGCCGCACAATCTGTTCGCCTGTTTCATCCAGGGGAACTTCAATCACATCATTGGTAAGACGATCCAAACAATTGAGCAGCGATCGCAGATGGGGAGTACTTGCCCCAGTATCCACGTATAATCGGTCAGATAGGCTACTCAACCGTTTCCAGCTCGTATAAAGTTTACCCACGGTTTGCTCCAACACTAAAGCCTGTTTGACCAAATCAGCTGCCGTATTCAAACAGTCTAACCGCAGGGCTTCCTGGAGTGCCAATTCCATATCCAAAGATGAATGCTGAATGGCTTGCACTTGGGCGGCGGCGTCAAGGTATTTCGCCAAGAAACGGGCATCTGATGTCGTTTGCTTCACCGTATCCACATCAGGATTTGCCGCGACTTCCTCTTGTAACGGTTTCAGGTGGGATTCTGGCAACTTCTCCATTTCTTTCACCAACGGTGCTAGATAACGGGCGGGCATGGTTCCGGCTGAGGCTTTTTCCTTGACTTCATCGGGGAGTAACTCTGAGGACATGGCTGTCCATTCATCGGCTAGCTGCTTCACCTCACGCCGCGTAATCCGATCGCCCTGTTGCGCCTTATCGGTAACTAATTGTTGCACTTCGGGGGCAGATTTGGCGGTTTCGACAAATGCTCGTTTACTGAAATTGCGGATCGCATCGGGGTTGAGTTTACCTTCGGCGAGGAGGGTATCGGCACTATTTGCCAGTTCAATCAGGGAATAAGCTTGACTTTTGCTAATTTCGCGACTTTTGAGCCAGTTGAGAAAGCCTGTACCGCGTCCATCCCCCCCTTTTTTTTCGCGATCGCGCACCACACGCAGAATCCGCCCGCGCCAGATCTCGGTTTGTAAGTCGAAGCGATCGCACACTCGCCAAGCATTATCAACGAGTTGCTGAAAATCGTACTCCTGGATGTCCTCATCCTCTGGATCAGGAAGCTGGAAATTCAAATCAACGGGTTCTTCGAGGACAGCCGCGAGTTCGGCAGTGGATTCGGGGATTTCAACCATAGGGATGCAATCGTCGAGGGATCAAACGGGGTTATTACAGCTTCTCAAATTATAGAGGGACGCCACCAATAGAGTAATAGGGGTGAGGCAGGTGAGGCTAATGCACAAGATATGCCAATCGGCAAGGATTCAGCTCACTTTTTTGGCATCAATTATGCTATGCCTATAGATAGTAAGGTTGGCTACTACCCTGTCCGTAAGATAAGAGCAGATAGTCAGTTAAGGTGATCACCAACCGATGAGAGTGCTGCACTCGGATAGTAGACTGGCGACTGAAGGGAAGCAGGGGTTGATTTTTCTTTCTTTGCGGTAGTATCTCTAGGAGGAGAATTATGCCGGCGGCGATCGCTCTCTCTATCCAGTCCAACGGGACAGCCATCACAGAGCCGCGAAAACTTTCCCTTTTCTCTCCCCGGCGAGTTGATGATGGGGTTACTCTCATGCTAAGCCAGAGGCAGTCTCTAGGGATAGAGGAAGACGCTACTGGATATCTCGATAAATTTATCAGTTTCATTTTTTTAGAGCTTACACTCTAACTTTAAAGTCTTGTTGTTTCCCTTATGATGACGGTTTCAGGTTATGACTACATTAAATTATCCAATTTCGGTTGATTCCGAACGCCTAAATACAGTCAGTATCTTTGAAATTATTCCTCAAGAAGTTCTCAAATGGGCTAATAATTTATCCTGGGAGGAGCGACGCTATGTTTTATCGCTGTGTTATTTAATCTGTTCTGTTCCCTTAGATAAACAAGCCGAATTTCTAGACAATTATACAGCCGATGGTTTGGTCGTAAAAATATTACAAGAGCAAACTCCAAAAGATTGGGTGACTCGCTCTTTCAAAAAACTCCACATTAAGCAAAAACTCACGAATACTGTCTTAAAAGACTATATTAAACAGTATTACATTCATTCCGCCCAAGATTTACGCACCCAAGCTAATCGCGACATTGAGTATTTAGAAGCCGTTCTCCATCTGATCAATGATTCCGAAGAACGAAATAATCTATTTCATTACATTTTAGGCTGTGAAATCATCAAAATGCTTTTCCAAATGAGCTGGTTGCAACACGAACGATTCTATCGTTTACAAAAAAATCAGGAATACTTTATTAATCATTATATTAAGCCCATTCAACATGCCCATCGTTTGAATGGTCTTGTTGTCCCAAAAGACGAAACACTTTTCTTTGCTAAACGGGATTACTTCATCAAAAACCCGAATATCAAAGACAAAAAGTTAACCGAATTGCTCATGTCTACTTTCACAATTGCTCAAGCCAGCAACCTTGGTTTTTTTATTAGCCATAACCTTGATTTTGTCATGTTTGACTACGACTCTATTTTTAATTGCGAACCCGAATGTATTTTTCTTTGCTGACCACCCTGAAAATTTGTTATTATAATTCTCAGTAGCTGATGTCGTCTAGACTGAGGACTACTACAGATTGTAAAAAAAATTAACTTTGTTCTCTCCTCTCTAACCTTTTCCATCGCAAAGGTTGACAAACTGAGCTAAAGAGTTGTCTAATATGTCCACGAAGAGACTCAGATATTCAAAGATCTGGTAAGTAGTCGGACACAATTAAAGCTGAGCGTGAGGAAAAAGGAACTCGTAATAGAGAACGGGGAACAGTAAAGATTTGATGCTTGTTAACATCTCTTAGTATAGCGGACATAATTTATGTCCAGGGACTTAGAATGTTGAATATGACACAATGGCGATCGTGAGAAATTTTACTGTTTTTTAAGAATTGTAATCAAATCAGAAACGGAACAGCTCAGTGATCAGTTGTCATATCTGCAAGGATGCTGTTACATTAATGATTTTCCTAACCGTTACCGTTCAAACCGTTGTTCATGATAGTTTCAACCATGCTAACCAAGAACTCGCACAGTCTAGAAGCAACTCAAGGGATTGGCGTCCTAGCGAAAATTACATTAGCTGTGAAAAAATGGGCAAATACCCTTCCCTCAGATCAACGAAAGCATATTATGTCACTCTGTTATTTAATGTGTGCGACTTCGCCAGAAATACAAGCCGAGTTGACGGATTTTTTAGACGATTATGTCGCCGATAGCTTAGTTGAACAGATTTTGCAAGATCGCATCCGCCTTCAGCTAGTCACCAAGTATTTACGAGAATTCTGTATTGAAAAAGAACTGACTCCCTTGGTGTTAAATAGCTATGTTGAACAATTTTGTATTCATTCAGCACAAACATTACAAAAAAAACCCGAACTCTATTTGGAGTTTGTGCTGCGACTGATTCACAGTGCAGAAGAACGCCATGATCTTTTTAATTATATTTTGGGCTGTGAAGTGATCAAAATGATGTTTCAGATGAGTTGGCTACAACATGAGCGATTGTATCAGCTTCAGAAAAATCAAGAAAGTTTTATCCGAACCTATATCAAACCCATCCAACACGCTCATCGAATTAATGGAATTGTTGTGCCAAAAAATGAAAATCTATTTTTTGCGAAGCGCGATTACTATATCAAACAGCCTAATATTCCGGAGAAGAAACTTGTTGAGTTGGTTGTATCGACCTTTGCACATAAAATTGTTATAAATTTAGGGTTTTCAATAAGCTGTAATCTTGATTTTCTAGCGTTCGATCATGAATATATTTATAGTAATGAGGAACCGGATTGTATATTTTATGCCACTGTTTAAAGCACTGGCAGCAAGTAACCAGACATAGGGCGATGCATGAGAAATCTACCCCCTAAGGACTAACTTTGGTCTTTTATGTCCAACGATGATATAGATAAAAATAGAGTCGGTCAAAATTGCTTGTATTCAAGCTCTAGTTTTTAACCGTTAATTATTGCTAGTAGTGCCTTGATGAGTAGCAGGCTAAGAGCTGCGATAATTATTACGGCTAAAGCTAACCCGACCAATAGCCAGACCAGAAAAAACCAATCCGTCTGTTTTGGGGGTTGCGGACTATCCCAATAGGTTTCCAATAAGGCAATATTTTTAGAATTCGCTTTCCAGGTTGCATCAGCAATATCGCCCACAATTGGCACAGAACCAATAACTGTATCCAAAAGGATATTCATAACCATTTGCCCTAATAGCGATCGCGGGATACCTATCCGTGCCGCTTCTAGTACAATATAGGCGGAGAACGCTGTTCCTAAAAAATCACCTGCCCCTGGTAACAAACCTAGCAGCGGATCTAACCCGACACGCCACGGTGTTCCCGGAATAGGAATGGCATTGTCGAGCAAATGGCTCAACCGACGCAGACGCCGGAGAGTAGAGGTTTTGGAGTCATGGATCATTGGATTTTGGATTCAGATATCTTAGACACTGCCTTTATTTCAGTTTTCTCAATTGATCGCGCTTTAGCCGCTTGCATTGCCTCTCCTACCGTAAAATTAAGTTGATCTCCTAATAAAAGTACCAGAGATGTCATATATGACCAAAGCTGTAAAACAATCACCGCTCCCAAAGCGCCGTAAATTTTGTGATAATTGCTGAAATTCGACGCCACGTAATGCCGAAACACGCCGGATACAATCGCCCATAACACCGCTGCCAAAATGGCTCCAGGTATAATCGGTGTTCCCGGACGCCAGTGGCTGATGCCAAAGCGGTAGATAATCGCAAAGACTATAGCAACCAACCCTAAGGCAATGAGCCAACTTAAAAGCCGTAAGAGCGTCAACAAGATGATCACAATGCTTTTGTATTCTACCAAGTTGACCACCCAGCTACTGATAAACAGGATAAAGGAGGCGATGAATAGTAGTAAAACACTGCCTAGAGTTAAACCCATAGCAATCAACTTAGCTTTCCAAAAGGGTCGGCTTTTTTCCGAAGGAATTTGATTAATTTGGTCGAGGGCATTCATCGCCGCATTCAGCGCCCCGGAAGACACCCAAATTGCCATGATGAAGCTCAGCGAAAATAAACCGCGATTGTCTGTGAAGTTGATTCCATCAGCAAAATTACGCATTAGTTGCAGCGCTTCTTCCGGCGCCACTTCCCCTAGCTGATCGGCTGGATTTGTCCAAGGGAAATACTGTTTGAATAACTCAATCACCGTGAAAATCACCAAAATGGCTGGAAACAGGGCTAACATGGCGTTATATGCCATCTGAGAGGACAAACTCAAGAGCCGATGTTTCAAGGCACGGCTAACGGTGATTCTCAGGGTTGCCAGATTCAGATAACGAAAAAAATGGAAGAAACGGAGTAGACGGGGACGTAGCATAAATAATAGGTTGGCTAGCAGTATCATTCACCATTACTGTGGCAAATTTTTTGACCATTAAATACCAAAAGGAGTCACTCTAGGGAGCTACACAACGCCCTATTTGTCCAGAACCCCCTACAGGAGCCGTGTGCGATGAGCAATGATGTCAGACAGTGGTTAGCCGAAATCAAGGAACTGAAACAGCAACTCGCGGATAGTATTCGCGATCGCGATGCTGCCAATGAATCTGCCGCCAATTGGCGTCGCCTCTACAATACCGAAGCCCAGCAACGCCGCACCGAAGCTCGACTGGCACAACAACAGATCGATGCCTTAAACCTGGAAATCCAGCAACTGCAACAGGAGAAGGATCTTCTTAAAGCTCAAGATCCCGACGCCACCTGT
The DNA here is from genome assembly GCF_040219735.1 of Coleofasciculus sp. G1-WW12-02. Classification (NCBI taxonomy): domain Bacteria; kingdom Bacillati; phylum Cyanobacteriota; class Cyanophyceae; order Coleofasciculales; family Coleofasciculaceae; genus Coleofasciculus; species Coleofasciculus sp. G1-WW12-02. Next base: position 11,983 of record NZ_JAVJRX010000042.1, read on the forward strand.
GCCATTGAACAGGAGGTGGCAAAACTGCAAACATCAGAACAGTTGCAACAAAAATTAATTCAGGTGATGATGGATCGCGATCGCCTCATTGATACCTTGAAAATTGAGCAAGCCAATCACGCCCAAACTCGCAACAGCTTAACTGCTGTCATTGGCGATACGATTGACCAGTTGACCAAGCAACGTGGCACGGCAGAAAAATGAGAGATTAGGAATCATTAATTATGTATTAATTTTGAATTATGAATTATAAAATTATGTATTTTAATTAAAAATGTAACAATTTTGTCATCGTTTCTCTCTCTAAAGGCAGAGGCATTATCTGATCTCTGGATAGAATAGCGGAAAAAATAAACAGAAAAATTTTCATGCTTAAGGAGTATCTTTCCCTGAGAGTGCCTTTGTCAGGGAACCTGCATTTACATTTTGGCTCATTTAATGAGATAATAGAAAAGTGAGGTAAAGAACGGAAAAAAAATTAAAGATAAAGGGGGAACTTATGAAATATAAGATTCTAGCAATGTTAACCTTACTTACTCCCCTAGTGTTCGCTAGCTCCGTCAAAGCTGAAAATCCACTTCATGTGCAACAGTTATTATCTACTGGAGCATGTGCAAACTGCGATCTATCGGGAGCCAATCTCAGGGGTGCCCATTTGATTGGTGCTGACTTGAGAGAGGCAAATCTGCAAAGCGCCAACCTGAGCCATGCGAACCTTGAAGGTGCTGACCTACGCGGGGCAAATTTGGCAGGGGCGAATTTAACAGGCGCTTTTGTCACCAATGCGGATATGAAAGAAGCGAATTTGAATCGGGTAGATTTTACGGAAGCCACAATTTACGATGCCAACGTATATGGTGCATCAATGCAGGATATGACTATCAGCGATGCTGATATATTCTACACAGGCATCGGTGTAGGGGGTGAAGGAGCAGAAGACATCGTTCCAGATTGGTATTAGTTAACTGGCTCTTTTCCTGCTCTAAGACTATTTAGGCTGAAATAGCAGGGTAAGCAAAGGTAACCCGCTCTCGCTGGGTTACCTTTGCTTAATTTTCCTTAGTCCTTGTCAAGGGGACGCAAGGGCTAGTGTAGGTGCGATTTTAAAGAAGGTAACGGATGACCAATGACAGTGAAACCCTTGCCCAACTCAAAACGGCGATTTTAAAGGCACAGACGGTGGGTGACATCTACGCCGTGATTGAAGACTATACGTATCAAGAGTTTGAGCAGGTTTATCAGAAGTTGACACCGAACCAACAGACAAGATTAGAAGCAATTCGCGATCGCGACACCCACCTCCAACTGATAGCGATCCATCAGCCATTAAACTTGACCATTGCCTAAAACCTCTCCCACAGCTACCCGCATACCATTGGCAAAGTCCCAAGCAGACTGAGCGCGTTTGCCAGCTAGCTGGACTTGGCGCAGTAACAACAATCCTTCACCTGTTTGAATAATCAGTCCAACTCCCTTAATAATACTAACCACTTCTCCGGGACGCCCAGACGCTTCCCGTACAGACAACCACTGTTGCTCCGGAATCTTTAAATCTGTAGGCAATTGGGGGAAATAAGCCTCTCCCAGAGGAACAGTTGCCAGGATTTTCAGCGATTGATCCCGAAATGAGGCGACACAATTCGGTATAAATCCTCTGATCTGATTGTGTATGGCTATGGCAGAGCGCGACCAATCTACAGCATAATCTGACTTTTGAATCAAGGGTGCATAAGTGGCTTGGGAATCATCTTGGGCGATGGGTTGAACCTCCCCTTGGTTTAGCTTCAGCAGCGTTTCGATTAACAAATCCGCACCTAGATCAGACAGTCTTGCGGCTAAGTCATGGGCGTCATCCAATAAGCCAATGGGTGTGTGAGCCTTCAGTAACATCGGTCCTGTGTCCATCCCAGCATCCATCAGCATGGTGGTAATACCCGTTTCTGTTTCGCCATGGTACAAACACCACTGGATTGGGGCGGCTCCCCGATAGTTCGGCAGAATTGAACCATGGACATTCACACAGCCGAGTCTGGGTATATCTAGAATTTCTTGGGACAAAATTTGTCCATAGGCGACAACGACAAATACATCTACCTCAGCTTGTTTGAGTTGACTGAGGGTTTCCCTATGCTTTTTCACCCGTTTGGGTTGCCAGACTTGCAGTTGATGGGTGAGTGCCAGGGTTTTTATCGGTGAAGGGGATAGCTGATTCCCCCGCCCTCGACGTTTATCAGGTTGGGTTACTACACCCAGAACATTAAATTCTGAATGGTTAATTAAGCGTTCTAAAGTGGGTACGGCGAATTGAGGCGTACCGAAGAAAATAACATTCATCTTTTCAGTCAAAAATAAATACTAAACTTTTACTAAGCTCTTGCTCGACAAATGTGACGAATGACAAATTTATTCAACAGCAATTTCAATCCGGCGATTGCGCTGTTGATTTGCATCGGTATCATTTGACACAATGGGACGAATTCCACCGTAACCGACAACCAACCAGCGATAGTCATCCCCCAAAGCACGAGCGAAATATTGCTCCACGGCTTTGGCACGACGAAAGGATAGTTCACGATTATTCTCAGGTTCACCCAGGCTGTCTGTATGAGCGGCGATGCGAATGGTACTTGAGGGATAGTTACGTAAATCCGCAATAATTTTGTCTAAAATCAAGCCCGCTTCCGGACGCAGTAGGCTGTTATTTCCCTCAAACAGAACATCACTCGGTAAAGTTACCTTCAATGTTTGGGTTGAGCCGAACGAGTCCGATGGGGCTGCCATGATCGTAGCATTCGGATTATTCCCATTTGATGTTGCCTCTTCAGGGGGGGGTTGAACACCTTCGAGTTGCAGCGCGATCGCTTGCAATCGTGTTTCTAAGGATTCATTAGGGCGACTACTACCCAGTTGGGCTTCTAATGTGGCAACTCCCTCACTCAATGCTCGCAGTTGACCTTGCAGTTGAGTGAGCTGGGCTTGCACCTGTTGTCTCTGTACAGGGGTAAGTTGAAGTGACGAACCCGTCGGTTCTGGTATCGATGTTGGGGTAGTATGGGGAGAAACAACTGGCGTCCGCCCTTCAAAAGGGGTTGCCATTTTGAGGAATAAGGGTTTCTCTGGGTTGGTTCTGGGATAGAAAGTGGCAAGGACAATGCCTACAATTAGGGCTAAGCCTCCACTGACGCCCAATAGTAGCACTCGGAATATAAAAATGAGAAACCAAGGACGTTGAGACCTCAAAGAGGCAGAAGTAGTTTTATCTGCTGAACGAGCCGATTGGATCACCGATTTTCCTGAATTTTATTCAGACCCTAGAAGAATAACACCAATACATCCATTAATTCGATCATGCCACTTGCCAGAAGTTTGTCACCACCTCTAACCCGACAAGGAAGACAGGGTACACAGGTACACAGGTGCAGAGGAGACAAGGGAGAATACCCCATCACCAGTCACCTTTTCCCCAATCACCTCTTCCCCAATCACCCATCCTGAGTCAGGAGTGAAAACTTTCGTAAAAAGGTTGAGTTGGAAGGTTCCTTAGCTTGATATACATAGACTAAAGAACACTGCCATAGTTCCCAAAACGTTGCTCCTCACACAAGACGCAGCGTTTAGCAACCTCACCCATATCGATGTTCAACATAATCGTCCGCTTATTCAGATGGTTTTGCTCACAACCATACCTCTTACTGTTTGCTCCTTGGCTACTGATGACTTATAACGTATCTGCCCAAGCTCAACAGGTTCATACCCCTGAACCAGCCCATTTACCTTTAGAAACAGACCCCCTATCGGTGTCTTCTTCCCCAGCGAATCTCGACGTGACTGAAGAAATTGCTCCCGATATGATTGAGACTCTAGAGCAGATTGATCCTCTCGATAGTCCTCATCCTGTCCCTTGGAATTGGGTGTTGACAACCCAAGCTGAACTAGCGGCGAGTGAAACCTTCGGTTTACGCTACTACCGCAGCCAATCATTAATTTCTCCAGACGGTCAATATGCTGCCTATAGCCGCATTTCCATGCAAGGGCAACCTGAACTATACCGCAGCCGGGTTACCAGTGTGATGTTTCTGGAAGATTTGCAAACTGGGGATTTGCAAACGCTTACGGCGTCATCTCCCTTATCTGATAATCCTTTAGTCAGTAACGAAGATGCGGATATGCCAGGAACATTCGCTATTTTGCTCCCTGTCTCTTGGTCACCGTCTAGCGATCGCCTTTTAGCACGACAGTTTGAAGGCTTGTTCAGTACATCCTTTGCCTCGGATTATGCGGTGATTTGGGATCGCCAAAAAAATCGCACGTATACTGTCGCACCTGAACCCATTGACTATAACCATGCTGTGCTATTGGGGTGGAGTCAAACCTATCCGGATCAGGTTCTGTTTCGAGTTGGTGAACTTGGTGAGGAGCGTTGGCCCGTGTTGTCTGTTGATTTCCGAGGTGAAACCACCCTCGCCTTTGAAGATGAACCAATTGTGTATGGTCAAGTGGTTCACCAGGTTTGGACTGGACCTCAAGCACGTTGGTAAACACAAGGGTAAATAGCACAGAGTAGGGACAGTTTATGAATTGTCCCTACTATTTAGAAAGGAAGGTTGACATCCTCCCCGGCGTTTGCCGCACGGGGATTCCTCACCACGCCACTTAAAAAAGATGGTCGCTGAATGGGGGTCATATCTATGCAAAGTTATACATATCTGTCTAGGCAAGACTCAACAGTTTAAGTCTATCTCCACGTTCTTCCCTAGTGTCTACGCTTACCTACTACCCCGCTTTCTGCCTCGTCCATCGTAAAACTCGTGGGACTCCGACCTCAACGAAGTAGGTCGGAGGGGGATAGAGGTCAAACCGCGCCGCTCAATGCGGTAGAGAGTGACAATCCAACTGTTGACACCAGTCCGGTGCTTCGTTGCAACAATTGGACTT
>NZ_JAVJRX010000043.1:0-13629 GCF_040219735.1 Coleofasciculus sp. G1-WW12-02
AAAAAGCCTTAGAGATAATCCGAACTAGGGAAGTATTCGGAAGTCTGTGCCAAACCGAGACGATGGTGCGGTATTCAACGGTTTAAATCGCCGTTTGTCCGGCAATCCCTGTCCTCACGAAGTAGGGCAGGGTTATTGAACGGCGTTAATTGTAGAAAATGACGGCGCTTGAGTTTCGGTATAATGTCATGTTTCCCCTAAATCGGTCTATGATCGGGCAAGACGGGTCTATGGGGGCTAACGTTTCCCTCAACAGGAAATTCTGGCAGACAACCCCAGGGGGAGCGATCGCGCTTTTGGCAAAAGCTATAATTTTAACCAATCTGGCAGGTTTTCACCCATCGCCGGACAAATGAAAAATGACGAAAATGAAAAATGACGAAAATGAAAAAAGTATTTTTTTTACTGGGTGAACTTAATGATGATGACATGGATTGGATGATCGCGGTGGGAAACCGAGAGGAAGTTGCCGCCGGAACCGTCCTGATTGAGGAAGGCAAACCCATCAATACTCTCCTGATTCTGCTGGAGGGAACGTTGTCGGTATCCGTTTCAGCGTTGCAAGGCAAGACAATCGCTCGATTAACCAGTGGTGCGGTTGTGGGGGAAATGTCCTTCGCGGATACTCGTCCTCCCTCTGCTACCGTTCAAACTGTGGAAACCTCTCTCATATTATCGATTCCTCGCCATCATCTGTTGGAAAAACTCCAAAAAGACCAAGGATTTGCCTCACGCTTCTATCGCGCGATCGCCATTTTTCTGTCTACTCGACTGCGGGGTACGGTTCGATATCTGGGTTATGCTACAACTGATTGGCTCAAAGACGATAGTGAGACGGAAGAACTATCCCAAGAAGTCGTTGATAATGTACCTCTTGCCCAAGCCCGATTTGATTGGTTACTGAGGCGTTTGCGAAATAATGAGCATGCGGTGCTTCCAGAGTGATGGGTGTAGGGGAGCGGGGGAGAGATTCTCGAACTTGTGTATTATCCGATACATCTTTGCGTTCAATCCCTCCGTCCTATAAAAGATTTGATTATCTAGGAATTCCTCCCAATCTAGAGTTTAGCCTTTTTTCGGTGGACTCGCAGCCTCTTTATCAACCTTGGGTACAATGTCAGGACGTTCCTTATTTTCCCAACCGACTGGACGCTTAGAGTTATACCAGGCGATAGAGCCAAGCACTACAGCAGCAATAAAGCCGACAACATAGACCAATGTAAACGAGAAAGGAAATTGAGACCCTTGAGCCGCTGCTGCTTCCATTAATAAATTCATAGATTCACTCCTTATCCTATTTCGGTTATCCTATCAAAACTTGACAGACGTATCTATCACCCCTGAGACCGAATTACACTCCCAGGGGAGCCGGGGAATCAGGGGGGAGGGAGTATTCAAAATCATGCCATTGAGCAAGGCGTTGGGTCAAAACTTTATTCCTCAGACGCGGGAGGAGCAGCGACTGGCGCAGGTGGAGGCGCCGCTGGAGCTGGTTCAGGTGCAGCTTTGCGCGAGGCGGGAGGCGCTGGGGGCGGTGCTACAGGCGCTGGGACAGTATTGCGCTCGACCGGGGGAGCCGAAACCGCCGCTGGTTGAGCTGGGGCTGTGGCTGGGGCTGGGGCTGGGGCTGGCTGAGCGGGTCTGGGTGCGGGTGCGGAGCGTCTGGGTGGTGGGTTGCTGGGCGCTGTGCTGCGAACCGGGGCTTGGGGACGGGAGGAACGGGCGGGTGCAGGTTGGCTCCTGGTGCTGCTGCGACTGCTTCCACTATTGGTATTGGTTGAACGTCTTGGGGAATAACTACGGCTGGTAGAACGAGAGGTTGATCGGCTGTTGTAAGTAGAAGCGCTGCGGGTTGTCCGCCTGCTTCTGGAGCTAGTCTGGTTTGTGGTATTGGATTTCTTGGTATAGGTTTTTTTCGGCTTGATCGGCTTAGCTTCAATAGTCCCTTCTCGACCATCTAATTTGTCGGGTCGATCTGGAAAGTCTTCCTCCCTCATATTTTCGACGGCTTCTTCCATAAACTCACGCCAGGTAATCGCGGCTGTGCTACTGGCTCCCCAAGTGGGTTTATTGTCATCATTGCCGAGCCAGACACCGGTAACCAGTTGGGGAATGTACCCGATGAACCAAAGATCACGGGCTTCGTCTGAAGTGCCTGTTTTGCCCGCTACGGCGCGATCGCGCAGTTGAGCGTTCCCACCTGTCCCGGAGGTGACCACATTGCGGAGCATCCACGTCATGATCGCGGCGGTGTCTTCGTCAATGGCTTGCTCTCTTTGAATCTGTTCTCGATAAATCACCTTACCCTGTCGATCCAGGATGCGGCGAATTCCATGGGGTTGGACCTGTACGCCAAGAGTTGCTAAGGTACCATAAGCACTGGTCAACTCCATTAAATTCACTTCTGAGGCGCCCAATGCCAGGGAATAGGTTTTGTTGAGGGTCGATTCAATACCCATTTTTTCGGCAATTTCCACCACCGGGTCCCAACCCACCTTAATTAAGGTTTTAACCGCCACAATGTTAACCGAATGGGTGAGAGCATCCCGAATCGACATCCAACCGCGAAACGTTTCGCTATAGTTCTTCGGTTCATAGCCATCAACAACAAAGGGGGCATCTTCATAACTTTGATAGGGAGAAAAACCCGCCGCGATCGCGGTTGTGTAAACAAATGTTTTAAATGTCGAACCCGGTTGACGTTGTGCCTGGGTCACGCGGTTAAATTGTTGATCAAAGAAATCCTTGCCTCCTACCATGGCTTTAATTTGACCGTTACGCGGATCAATTGCCACTAATGCCGCTTGTTCAAACCGTTGGTATTTGCCATAGGTTTCTATTGTCTCTTCCACTGCTGCTTCTGCTGCCATTTGCCACTGAGGATTAAGGGTTGTTTCCACAATCAATCCCTTTTTACCCAAGACATCTGAGGGAACATATTTGGGTAGTTCCTGTTGAATATATTCAGTAAAATAAGACGCCTGTCGGTCTAACCGCTTGGGATTGCTGCGCGTTGTCCTCAGGGGAGTCGCGATCGCGGCGTCTGCTTCCCCCTCAGTAATATATCCATTTTTCTGCATCCGGCGTAGCACTACATTCCGACGCTCTTGGGCTATTTTTTTGTTAATAAAGGGGGAATACTCGCTCGGTGCGGGTGGTAAGGCTGCTAGGGTTGCCATTTCCGCTAAGGTCAATTCTGTGACGGGTTTACTAAAGTACACCCAAGCCGCATCCGCGACGCCATAAGCCCCAGAACCCAAATACACCAGATTTAAATAGCGCTCCAAGATTTGATCTTTCTCCAAATCCCGCTCAATTTTTTGCGCCATCCGCATTTCTTTGACCTTGCGCCCTAGGGTGCGTTCCTGATCGAAATAGACAATCCGCGCCAACTGCTGGGTAATTGTACTCCCACCTTCTACCACATCTCTGGCTAACAGATTCGAGAACGCCGCCCGGATAATCCCTTGGTAATCCAGTCCGCTATGGTTTTCAAAGCGTTGGTCTTCAATCGAAATAAAAGCTTGCTTGAGCGTTTCTGGGATTTCCCATATTTTCAGATTGTCGTGGGTAGCAGGTCCTATTTGCTGGAGGATCGTACCATCGGCTGCTTTTATGGTAATTGTTTCATCCCGGATATAGGTCAGCACATCATCGGTGGACTCCGGTAAACTTTCTTCTAGGGCTTGCCAGCTTAAACCGAAGGCGATCGCACCGCCGCTGATCCCCACCATTCCTATCCCCACCCAGAATTTGCGCTGACGATAGACGGGATCGGATCCTGTGAATGACTTAACTAGGGTACTAGAAATTCCCTTGATCCCATTCATTGTCACCGTTGCGCCCCGTCGGCATTGTGTCAACAGACCCAACCGTGATAAAGGTTTAGTCTGGGAGTCGGGTTGAATCTGATCATCTGAGGCAGACTCGGTTGGTTGTTCCGTTACCGCCTCCGAATTCAACTGACTTGATGGATCTTCGTGCTTTGGGATAGAATTTGACACTTGAACTCCTCAATTAAACCACAAGCCGCCATTACTTCTTGCTTATTTTAGGGCTTGGGATCAAAATTTGCCGGATGGATGAAGCCAAGCTTCATGCTCAGTAAAATTCCGATGCTGGAGACTTGGGCCACTAGCGCCATCCTAGCATCGGTTCCGTTGGCTTTGAGGTGTCCCGGGGGTTCAATCGATTTTGTCTGCCAATGATTATCATTTTTTACAATTTAAGTCACTCCAGCGCTCAAATTGTATCTTAACTCTTGGAAAAATCCCACTGGGGAAGCAGGGGGAGCAGGGGAAGCAGGGGAAGCAGGGGGAGCAAGAGAATGCTCTTGCGGATTGGTCTTTCTCCTGTAATAGCTTAGGGAGCAAGCAACACGCCTCAGTTTGTGTCGAACGGCTCGAAACAATAATTGGTAAGGGTTGTGGCTTAAGTTGACACGGATGCACGTCGGTGCGCCCCTACGGTTTCTTTCCTTCTGTAATATGTAATGCTCACCTATTTGGCTTCGGGGTGCTACGCGACTACAAGATTGGCGATTCCACTTGCTCTTCGGTGGATTTATGTTTGCCATTTTCCTCTGATTCTTGGGTAAATTCTTGAAATAACTCAAAAAATTTATTGAGCGCGGTTCTTTCATCTTCAGAATAAAAGAGGATTATATTATCCCAGGATTGTCCTGTGCTAATGTTAAATTTTTTCTTAATCCAATTTTTAAATTCCACAAATTCTTGCTCGTGTTTGGTTTGGGGGATTCCTAATTCGCGGCGGGCTAGGTTATAGCCAGCTAAACAGGAGCGCAGGTTGCTAATATGGGGCTTTCCTAGGTACATTGAAGGTCGTTTTTGAATTTCCTGGATTAGGTCATATAAGTCACTCATCTTCAACCTCTTGGTTTTGATTGTCACTTTATTTTAACTTAATTCCCCTTAAGATTTAAAAGTCAGTCTCTGTAATTTGGAAATCGCCGCCAAAGTCTTTGATGGGACAGTAGAGGTTATTCTGCTAAGCTTTTCGGAAAATTCCCTGGTGATGAATATTATCATAGATGAGTTCTTCTTCCCCTATTTTCACGGCAATTCCTTGATGTTGACCATTGGTGGCAATAGTCTGTTGGAGGATTTCATGATAGATATTCCCGTAGGGATCTTCTGCACTCCCTGTATATAATTTAATTTGTTTGCCAGGAATTCTTTGTTCGATGAGAAATTGCTTGATTGCCTCAGCGCACTGTTGGCATTGAAATATCTGGAAGCGATTGGCAATTTTGGTAATTTGTTGACGAAGTTCTTCTTTAGGCAAGTCTGTGTCAGTAAAATTGATGACTACTGCAGTAGTTTAAGCGATTTGGGCTTAAACTTTTTCGTTCCTTGGGTGATCCCACTCTTTCTCGTTAACCCAACCCTAGCGCGATCGCACTTCTATTTTTACCCTTTTATACAATAGAGGCTTGACTTTGGCTAATTTTTTCGGTATTATTTCATCATGGGAAAATGTGCCAGCCTATAGACTCTTTCCTTATCACTTCAAAAACACAGATTACACCGATTGAATGACATTCCTAAGAAGACTCAATATTGAAGGACACAGATTGACACAGAGGACTTAATAATATCCCGACAATTCTTACATCTTCTGGCAATTGAGAACTAACGCCTCTGTGAAATCAGTGGGACTAACCTTTCACTCCCCAACGCTACCGTTTCTATAAATCCGTGAAATCAGTGTTATTGCGATCGCCTCCGATATTTGGTTAAAATTAAAGGGGTATATACTTCAACACTATAGATGCCTGCTAAGGATATTTATCATAATGCTGTGAGATTTGCATTGGTTAAAGATGGCTGGGAGATTTTAACGGAAGATTATTCTTTAGAGTATGGTGGTGATCGCTTATACGTGGATATTGCAGCGGAAAAACCAATCGCAGCAGCCAAACAGGGTCAAAAGATTCTTGTCGAAGTTAAAAGTTTCTTAGGTCGCTCATTTATTAATGACTTAGAACGAGCTGTGGGTCAGTATATTGTTTATCGAGATATTTTGATAGAGACAGGATTAGATTTTGAACTGTATTTGGCGATTACACAAGGAACCTATAAACGTTATTTCCAACGCCAGTTACCTCAGATGATTATCAATCGGAATCAAGTGAAATTGTTAATCGTTGATCCAGAAAGTGAGGTGATTGTGGAATGGATAGATTAAAGCATTATCGGCAAATCATCCAAGATGTTTTAGCAGAATATCATCAACTCAATGAAAAATCGGGTTCGACAACTGAAAGTGCTTTAGCCTTTGATCAGGTAAACGATCAGTACCTTTTGCTGTTGATGGGATGGCACAACGATGAGCGGATTAAAAGTGTGATGATTCATATCCGTTTAAAAGATAACAAAATTTGGATTGAGGAAGATTGGACAGAGGATGGAGTGGCGACAGAGTTATTGCACAAAGGAATTACACGAGAGGAGATTGTTTTAGCGTTTCATCCACCTCATGTTAGACAATATACTGAATTTGCGTTAGCGTAGCTTACCAAGGGTATCGCGTAGCTTAACCGTTGGTATCGTCTAAGGGTTTACTTGTAAGGAAAGCAGGTGCGATCGCGCTCTGTTTATCATCAATTCGACCGACAGGCGATCGCACTTTATTCTAAACCTAATGCGATCGCACAATTTTTATGGTATACATTTATAATGGTAAGATGTATTCGATTGTCAATCAAACTTCTTGGATAACAACGTGGCAAAAATTACCCTTGAAGTACCTGACGAGTTAAGAGAACAACTGGCACAGGTTGGTGATCGGTTGCCAGAACTCCTAGCACTTAGTCTCCAGCAGCCACCACTTCCAGCTCGTATTTATCACTATATTCTTAACTTCCTGGCAAGCCAACCCACGCCAGAAGAAATTCTCGCGTTCCGTCCGACTCCGGAAATGCAAATAAGACTGCAAACTTTGTTAGCACGCAGCCAAGCCGGAGAAATTACGCTCCCAGAACAACAAGAACTTGATGAGTATGAACGCATCGAACATCTAATCGTGATGCTCAAAGCTGGTAGTCTAGGTCATTTGACGGGGACTGCATGAGTCGTACCTATATTCCGGCTGCACTACGTCGCCTGGTGGAAGAACGAGCTAATTACAGATGCAAGTATTGCTTGGTTCCTAATTCGGTGTCCTTCTTTCCCCACGAAATTGACCATGTAATTCCTGAAAAACATGGGGGTAAAACCGATGCGGATAATCTCGCATTGACCTGTTGGCGTTGTAATCGTCATAAAGGAACTGACCTTGGCTCTTATGACCCGGACACTGGAGAATTTAGTTTTCTATTTAATCCCCGCAAACAGAAATGGTCTGAACATTTTGTGAGTGAGGAGGCGGGTATTGATGGATTAACACCCGAAGGACGGACAACGGTGAAATTACTGCAATTGAATGGTGATGAGCGGTTATCCGAACGAAAGCGATTACGCGATCGCAGCTAATATAACGCTGATTGAAAGTGTTCGGCGAACCAATTGATGGGGCGATCGCACTTCTATTTTTACCCATTTATACGATAGAGGCTTGACTTTGGCTATTTTTTTAGGTATTCTTTCATCATGGGAAAATGTGCCAGCATATAGACTCTTTCCTCATCACTTCAAAAACACAGATTACACGGATTGAGGGTCTTCCGTACTTAGTATGCTAAATTGTTAGTTTTATTAATCCGAATATTGGACAGCAAGAGCTTTAGCCATTTCTTCCCATATTTCAAGTCCTTTTGATGGACTTAGGCGCTACAGTCCTTGTATGTTAAGCTTTATGAGTCCTCAAAGCTGATAGTTTAGCATACTAAGTCCGGAAGAACCGGTTTCCTTGGCTCCACGACTCAACCTAACCCTAACGCGATCGCACTTCTTTTTTAATACTTGTATAATGATTTAAACTTCCTTTCTTTTGCCGTTTTGCCGATTCGCACATATACCTGACCAAACGCTTCTTGTCGTCCGTTCGGATAAATTCGCACCATATTGGACGCGATGGGAGCAGGCGCCTCTCCAAGCTTTATAGAGTCACTCATTGCCCCTTCCACCTCTTTCTCTTTCCAATAGGAGTCAGGGTGATGAATCACTGTGCATTGCTGTGCCATTTGATTATATTCATTCGGCCAGCTATTACAGTTCTGGAAGTGCCATAACGTTTGTTTCTTATCGTCTTCACTCTTTTCATTACTAGCCATGACCGCACATCCATTCATACCTCCGGTGAACACTATTAATCCTTCTTTGGGTATTTTATTTAATGAGATGCTTACATTTCCGATCGTTTTTCGCGTTTCAGACATATTTGGTTTGCCGAATTTGTATGGAAAATAACCGGCTTTTATGTACTTCTGATTCATACCCAATTTGTTTATATTGTAAATCGTCTTACCGTTTTCTGTGTTGGGATTCAACAATTCATCCAATTCATCCTTCGTGAATTTATCATTATCAATCGCTATTTGTACGTACTTCTCTAGGGCGGGTGTGACGATATATGCACCGCCCTTCGGATCGCCTTTATCCGCGTCTGCATTCTCGTAGACCGGGGCTGGCTCGAGCGTAAACCAGTTTTCTGGCTGATTTTCCATAAGAGCAAATAGCTCTATTTTTTCCTTAACAATCTCCCAATTTTGTATGTTTCCGTACCTTCGGTTCAATCCGTCCTCGTAGTCCACCGAAACTATATTTGATTGATTAAATTTAACCGGATCCTGGTTAAATTCGTCCTCCTTCACCCGCATAATCTTGCCTTTCGCTCGTACATCCTGTGCTCGCCCCCCATGTTCCACATCCCTCTGCTGCACAACATGAGTCAACTCATGCGCCAACAACTCCTGTCCCCCCCGACTCCCCGGATTGTATGCCCCTTTGCGAAAGAACACATCTTGCCCCGTGGTAAACGCCTTCGCCTGAATCGACTGATTTAACTGATCCGACGTCCCATCCGTATGCACCCGCACCCCACTAAAATCTGCCCCAAACGCCCCCTCCATCCGTTCCCGTATCCCATTATCTAAGGGTTGTCCGCCTCCCCTTGCCCGTTGAATCGAGGATTCCAAATCCGGCGACGCATCCATTTCTCCCCCTGTAGCATAACGCTGCACCCTCTGCGCCGGGAGATGATCCAATGGAGAGGGTTTCCTCTGCCCCACCGACATCGGCTGATGGATTTCCTTAGCTTGAATCTTCGGCGGCGCATTAATCTGATCCACCACCTGACGCGCTACCCTATCGGCTTCCTGTTCATACGGATCATTCGGTTGTCCAATCGTGAGTTTTGGTTGCAGGGGTGGCAATGTGCGGGGAACCGATTCCGGGGTTAATAAGGTGGAACCCAAGCGTTCCGATGCTTCTCGTTGCGCCCGCATCTGTGCCAATTGTTCCTCATTACTGCGAGTTGACTCAATTTTGGGTTGGGCGACAAAGGGACGAGATTTGATTGGCGCCACAACGGGTAGGATATCCGATTTTTTGGCTTGGTGGAGGGGTTGATGAGTTTCCATGGGATATTGGGGTGAATGGGATTGAATGAACTTTAACGACAACTCCGGGCTAGGAGAGGCGGGGGAATCTGGAGGTATAGGGCATAACCATTGACCCTAAACCCCTGACTCTAATCCGCTAATTTTTCCATAAACGAATAAAGATCAATATCAATCCCCGCATTTAAATCACTAATTTTTTTAATTTGCTCTTTATTGAAATGAATCGCGGGGATATCGGTATAGGCGTAAATGACACCACAGACTAACGCCTCGTAATGCAAACAGACTTGGACTAACGACTCCCAGCCCGTTTCGAGTTGGCTAAAAACTGACTCCAAGTGTAAATCTAACGCTTGTGTCGGGTCAAGTTCGGCGGCTGGATTCAGTTGAGATCTCACTTCCCACACACTAAACTTGCGGGTTCGGGTAGTTGTCCTGCCATTCGGATAAACCACCACATCACCTGTTTTCCACGTCTTGGTGGGTTTGATGCCTACCTGAGTCGTAATTTGGTCAGGATCAAGTTCAACCCCTGACAATTGGAAATAGGCATATACTTCATTCGTCTTTGCCATTATCTCCATCCCCTTATGGATTGGATTTTAGCTCAAAAATCATTAATATTAAGTCCTGTAAAATCTCCGGGCCCTCGTCCCCCTTTCGGTTTCACATAGATATTTCCATCTCTATCCTTGTATAAATCACATTTAGCCGCCCCACCCTCACAATCTCGTTTCAGTTCATGAATATCTTCTCCAGCATCCTTAAGTTCTTGAATCTCTCCATTCGACAGTTTTCTATCACGCGAACCATCGCGTTCAGGATCATTTGGATCAATGTCTTGGGTTTGGGCTCTAAAAACGCCTCGAATAAAATCTTCTAAAGCCTCAATCTGGTTCTGTGTCACCTCCCCAGCTTGCTGAAGGATTGCTTTGGCTTTCTCAAGCGTATTATCAATACCCTTTGCCGACGCACTGACGTGTACCCAGATAACCCTGGTATTCCAAATAACGAACGGGCGATCGCATAACCTGGATACACCTTGAATACCGGGGTACGTCCATCTAGCGTTTGCCATTTTGTACCACGGGCGCTACCTCTTTGGGTACGGCAATGCCGTACCCCTACGATATCGGGCGTATGCCATTTTGTACCACGGGCATCACCTCTTTGGGCACGGCATTGCCGTACCCCTACGATATCTGGTGTTTGTGTGTAAATCCTGAATCCTTATAACCAACCTGCGATCGCATAACCCAAATATACCAAGAATACCAAAGAGCGATCGCGAAACCTGGATACACCTTGAATACCGAGATTTTGTGACACAGGCGCCACCTGTAGGGGCACGGCATTGCCGTACCCAAATGTCTAAATAAGCGAATCAGCCAAAGGGTGCACGTCGGTGCGCCCCTACGATCACCAGCCTTGCATTTCCCCTTGACCTATCGGACGTTCCACCTTCAAACATTCCTGAATCGCCGCCTGCTTAATATGCTTCATCTGCACCGCTTCCCCAGCACCCGCCGCTAAAAACGCCGCATTCATGGCAATCGTCTTAATATTCCCCCCTGCCATATTCAACTGTCCCAACTTCTTAAAATCCAACCCCTCTGTCGGTGTCTGTTGGGGAAACACCCGCCGCCAGATTTCCTCTCGTTCTTGGGCACCGGGATAGGGAAACTTAATAATAAACCGAATCCGGCGAATAAACGCCTGATCCAACGCCGTCTGAATATTGGTCGTCAATATCGCCAATCCCCGATACGTCTCCATCCGTTGCAACAAATAACTCACCTCAATATTGGCATGACGGTCATGGGAATCCTTCACTTCAGAACGTTTGCCAAACAGCGCATCCGCCTCATCAAAGAGCAAAATCGCCCCACTTCCTTCCGCGCCATCAAAGATGCGCCGCAGATTCTTCTCCGTCTCGCCAATATACTTACTCACCACCGCACTCAAATCGATGCGATAGACATCCAAGCGTAAGGTATTCCCCAATACCTCCGCCGCCAGGGTTTTCCCAGTCCCCGACATCCCAGCAAATAGGGCATTTATTCCCAATCCCCGCTGATTCTTATGGGCAAATCCCCAGGTTTCATAGACCCTTCCCCGTTGCTGCACCTGTACCACCATTTCCCGCAGCATCCCCTTCTCTTTCTCCGGTAAAATTAAATCCTCCCATTCCGCTGTTGTCTCTATCCGCACTGCCAAGTCCTGCAACTGGGGACGGGCTTGGGTGCGGCAAATTTCCCACAGGGGACTTTTTGCTACATCTAAGGTGACAGGTTTCGGCGGTGGGGTTTCGGTGTCGGTATGCCTTGTGACTCGGCGTTTGCGGGTGGGTTTAGTTTCTTCTACGGGTTCAGGTTCAGATTCAGGGGTGGCAATGGCGGCTTCTTTGTTGGCAATTTCGTCCTCCAGACTCTTTTGTGCTTGGATACAAACTGTATAAATATCCCTGACACTCAGTTGAAACTGAGACACCAAGGCTTCAATCTCCGCCTCCAGATGCACGGCTTTCTCCCCTAAAGCCCCTTGCCAAATCACCTTCTGTTCCTCCGGTGTGGGTGGCTGCACCTCCCAGGTAATTAGCGATCGCACTCGTTGTCGCCCACGTTCTCGACTACTAACTATTATGGGCAGATTAATCGTATCGATAAATTCGGATAACCCAGAATTCATCCCCTCATCCATCTCATCCCCATCCAGGAACAGCACCGCATGACTCAATCGCCATTCCCGTTCACACAACTGCTTAACTAAATTCAGACTTCCCCCCTGAAACGTTAGCGCCGCTACCGATAAGCGATGGAGGTTCAAATTCAACTGACGACAAACCGCAGCCGCGATCGCGCTTTTACTCAATCCATCCACCCCCGATAACCATACCACAGGCAACAATGTCTTAGATGACTCGACCCAAGTTGCCCCAATTTGCGCCACAATCTGCTCATGGGATGGCGGTAAAACGGCATAATCCTGTGCCTCCACCGATAACGGCTGCACCATTTCCCGCAATCGCGAATCAATATAATCGTCCCCCAACAGATAATGGAAAATCCGCTCATCCATCCGCAAGGGACACTTAAGCCGACTCGTCCCCTCCCCCACTTCAATCAACCGCCACCAGCGCAAAGGCGCATCCGGACGCAAGGCGGCTAAATTCGGCTCAGCCGAAAGCGCCCAGGCTAAACCAAAGGTGGGATAATTCCGGTGCGCTTCCCCCTGGGCTTCAGCACACAACGCCCCCCACTGCTCATCCAATTCCATCCCGGCACAGAGGAGCAATACATCCCGCTCAAACCCCGATAACCGGAAGATCTGACATAGTTGTGTCAACGCCGAGGGTGGTGCATTTTCCTCCTCCTCTGGCGGCGCGATCGCGATCATCTCCGTCTCCTTCCCCTGACGCTGCTCTATCCGACAAATCAGCGCCTGTCGTACCTGTGCGATCGCACTCCTAAGATAACGACTATTTCCCACATACCATTTTGCCCATTCTGTATCCTTCGCTACTGACATTTTCTTAGCGTTCCTCTTATTTTTTCGGCTAAATTTATCCCGTTTTGATAATTGGAACTATTCTTTCCCCAAAAAAGGTTTGAATATTTAAATCAGTGGAAATTATTAACAAAACCTCATAATCGCTCGTTTTTTACGCCGTTGACGAAATAATTAACGAATTTTAAAGGGTTCTGGCGATTGTGAGAGGCTTGTGCGATTTTGGGGTATAGTATTTATTGTGGTTGTGGTGTAAGCAAAATTTATCTTAACGCCGCTAGACTCTTTAAATCTTGGTAAAACATTGTATAAGTTCCGATTTTTATGTCACGCCCAACCTCCCCTCGGACATAAGTATTTTGTTAAAGTTAGGATAAAAATTATTACAAGGTCTTGACAAAAACACAGATTACAAAGAATAAGGAAATGGCACAGACATAATACTAATCGGTCAAATTCTTACAGGATAAGCAATGGTGAAAGCCCTCGCGATTTATCCGAGGGATGAAACCGAGCGAGGCGTTTAGCCTAGCAACTTTAGTTGCTTTTATTGCTAATTATAGGTATAATAATAACATGAGAAAACAGAGTTTGTAGGT